>JADLBG010000896.1 GCA_020847895.1 Bryobacterales bacterium | reverse complement strand
CTTCTCCGCGTGGACGCCCGTGCTGACGAGCGTTCCAATCAGGATCCCGATGGAAAGCGTGAACATCAGCAGGCTGATGCTCAGAAACTTCTGTTGACGTGCTTTATCCAGGAAATTCATAGTGTGTAATCCGCCTCCCCGAGGGGCTGTTGTTCTTCATTATAATCCGCGCCATCTCCGCGCTCGCGCACACCGACGGCAATCCCGCCCTTGCCCGGAAGGCTACTCCAGAAGATGCGGCGAAGGACCAACCGGTTTCAATTCGGCAATCAAGACGCCCGCCAGGATGAGGGCTGCGCCCAGCAGTGCCTTCCCGGCCAGGACTTCTCCCGCCGCAAGAAACGCCGTCGCCGCCGCCGACACCGGTTCCAGAGCGAAGATAAGCGCCGCGCGCGTCGGCGTGGTATGCCGCTGCGCCCAGGTCTGCACCGTGAACGCCAGCGCCGTGGCCAGCAATCCCGTAATCACCACGCCGCTTACCAACTGCCAACTCCAGATCAGCTTCACGGGCTCGGCCCAGCCACAGACGGCCAGCGCCAGAAACGCCGTCACCACGATCTGCATGACGCTCAGAAGTTCGAAGGACGACACCGGCGACCATCGCCCCAGGACCAGGATGTGGCAGGCAAAAGCAACGGCACAGCACAGTGTCAGCGCATCCCCGTAACCAATGGTGAAGCTGGTGAAGCGGCCTCCGGGCAGCGTCAGCAACGCCAGCCCGGCGGTGGCCACCGCCACGCCGATGCCTTCGGAAAGGTGCGGCGCCCTCCTATAGACGAGGGCTGACAAAAAAGGTACCAGCACCGTCGTGAGCCCTGTAATGAAGGCTGATTTCGAGGGCGTCGTATAGCGCAACCCGAGCGTCTGAAAGAAGTAGCCCAACATCAGACACAAACCCGCGAGCAGCCCGCCTTGTAGCGAAATCCAGCGCAAATGTCCCTGCCAGCGCAGCCGGCCGCGGAACATGACCAGCAGCGCAGCCGACGCGAGGGAGAAGCGCATGGCCAGAAACACGAGTGTGGAGGCTTGCTCGATGGCGTTTTTCACCACCACGAAGGTAGCCCCCCAAAGGATGGTGACGGCCACCAGCGCCAGTTCCGACCGGCTCCGCTCCGACCAGCCGCTCATGCCGTCAACAGCAGACACAGCGTCAGGAGAACCCGCTGCAACCCCAGTTCGCGTCCTTCGGGGTCAAACCATTCCTCGGGCGTGTGGGCTCCTCCCCCGCTTCCGCCCGCCCCGATGGACACTGCCTCCAAACCCATGGAGAGCGGGATGTTCGCATCGGTGGAGGCGCAATCGATGTGGGCGCGGATGCCGAGATGGGCATCGACTGCCCGCAGAAAGGATAAGATCCGCGCATCGCCGGCGAGCCCGCCGCCTGGTCTCGACCCGATCTCGCGTATCCTGCCTTGCACCCTTCCTCCGGCCGAGCGTTCGTTCTCGATGTCGATGGCCCGTTCCACGGCCGCCGTCAGGCTACGCGCCAGATCCTCGATGCGGTCGGCCTCCTCTGACCGGAGGTCGAGTTTGGCCCGGGCGGACGAGGGAATCGAGTTGACGCTGACCCCGCCCTCGATGATTCCGAAGTTGTAGGACGATCGCGCCGCGCCGGGCCCGTTTTCAAACTGCGCCTCGGTGAAGAGGTGGATCGCGCGGCTCAACGTGTGAACCGGATTCGCGTTGCCGTGGTCGCTCCAGGAATGACCGCCCGGCCCCTGGATGAGAACCTCGAAGCGCCTGCTGGCCAGCGCCTTACAGGTGATGTGCTCGGTGCCGGGACCATCGAGGACGACATAGGAGCGAATCCGGTTCGCCAGCGGCGACTGCCGGCAGAGGAACCGCATTCCGCTGAGATTCCCTTCGCCCTCTTCGCCGACATTGGCCACAAGCAGCAGCGAACTGCCATTCTCAACCGATAGGGGACGCTCTTTCCAGCAGGAAGCAATCGCCAGCAATGCCGCCAATCCCGCGCCATTGTCCGATACGCCGGGTCCGTGAAAACGTCCGTCCGTCCCGATGCGCACATCCTCGATGTGGCGGGGCGAGAGCACCGTATCGAGGTGCGCCGTGAGAGCTACGAAGGGTCCTTCCCGGTTTCCGTCCGGATAGGCCGCCACGTTTCCGGCGCGGTCGATCTTTGCATCCCAGCCAAGCCCCTTGAATTGCGCGGCCATCCATTCGGCGCGCTTCTCTTCAAAGAAGGTGGGCGCGGGCACGCGGCATAATTGCAGGTGCTGCTCGTTGGTCCACTGCCGTTTGCGGTGGAAGTGCTGGAAGCACTGCCGCACGCCCTGAGCCGATGCGACTTCGTTCACCGCCCGCAGCAGGCGCGCATCCGGTTTTCCGTTGAGCTTTCTGATCGCCTCGAGCGGCAGGGCCATGCGTTACGTCTGTGCGGGTTTCCGCTGGTCCATCGGCACGAAATCGCGGCGCGCCGCTCCCAGGTAAAGCTGCTTTGGGCGAGCGATCTTCTGTTCGCTATCCAAGAGCATCTCTTCGTAGTGTGTAAGCCACCCGACGGTGCGCGGAATGGCGAACATCACGGTGAACATCTCCGAGGGAATCCCCATGGCTTCATAGATGATACCGGAGTAGAAGTCGACGTTCGGATAGAGGCGCCGTTTGATGAAATACTCGTCCTCGAGGGCGATGCGCTCGAGTTCGACGGCAATGTCGATCAACGGATTGCGTCCGGTTACTTCAAAGACCTCGTCAGCGGCGCGTTTGATGATGCGGGCGCGCGGATCGTAGTTCTTGTAGACGCGGTGTCCGAAACCCATCAGCCGTCCTTCGCCCGCTTTGACTCGCTTGATGAATTCGGGGATCTTATCCTTGTTGCCGATGGTCCGAAGCATCTTCAACACGGCTTCGTTGGCTCCGCCGTGGAGTGGTCCATAAAGGGCAGCCGCCGCGGCGGCGAGCGAGCTGTAAGGATCGGTGTTGGCGCTGCCGACGCTGCGCATCGCGGTGGTGGAACAGTTCTGCTCATGATCGGCATGGAGGATGAAGAGGATATCGAGGGCACGCTCCATGACGGGATTGGGCTTGTACTTTACTTCCGTCTTCTTGTAGAGCATGTTGAGGAAGTTGCCCGTGTAGCTCAGATCATTGTCCGGATAGGCGTATGGCATGCCAACGTTATGGCGGTAGATGAAGGCTCCAATGGTAGGCACCTTCGCAACCAGGCGGAAGAACTGCTTACGGCGCTTCGCGGTGTCGAAGATGTCTTTCGACTCGGGGTAGAACGTGGCGAGCGCGGCGACGGTGGAGACGAACATACCCATCGGATGGGCGTCATAGCGGAAGCCGTGCATGAACTGCTTCACGTTCTCATGGAGGATGGTGTGGTGGGTAATGTTATGGACGAATTCGTCGAGTTCCTGCTGGAGCGGCAGTTCTCCGTGCGCCAGCAGGTACGCCACCTCGAGGAAGTTGCAATGCTCCGCAAGCTGCTCGATCGGATAACCCCGATACTCAAGGACTCCTTTGTCGCCATCGATGTAGCAGATGCGGCTTTTGCAGGCCGCGGTGTTCATAAAGCCGGGGTCATACGTGCATAACCCCGCGTCATCGTCCAATGTCTTGATCTGCCGCAGATCCGTGGCCTTGATCGACCCGTTCTCTATCGCCACCGTGTAGGTTTTGCCGGTGCGGTTGTCCGTAATGGTGAGGTTCTGGTTCGACATGCTTGCCGGTTTCCAATTCTATCGCTTTTTCTGGATTGCTCCCTGAAGGAGTTTGTCGATTTCGGCGGACAATGTTTTGACGCTTACGGTTCCATTGTCTGCTTCATCGTGATCGAAATCGTTCCGGATGAACCCGTCCTTATCGAGGAGAAACAGGTGCGGGAACCGCATTGTGGGGTTCTTCGGCGTCAGTTTCATGTAGGAGGCTGTGACCTGCCCGCAGTCGAACAACACCGGGCTGCTGATGCCGTTCTCGCTGATGTACTTCCGCACGTTGTCGATGGTGTCCGGTAGCGTCACAACGCTGAGCACTGCCACTTTGCCCGCGTACTTCGTCTTGATCTGCTCGAGGATACCGCCCACTTTCCTGCAGTTCGGGCAATCTGTCTTCATGAAGTCGACGATCACGACTTTCCCTCGAAGATCCTGCGGGTCATGCTGCGTCATGCTGCTGTCGGAGAGGGAGAAGCCCGGAGCGCGGCGGTTGGAGAGGCCTCCGGAGGCAAACGCCGGGACAATCAGACACAAACTGAGCAGGACGCTGCACGCTGACCGCATAAACTCCAAGGTAGCACGCCCCGCCTTGCTGTCCCTATAGTAGTAGGCAGTATGGAGAACGAACTCGCTGCTCTCTTCACGGGATCGGCCGCGCGACGGCTGGCCCAATATATGGATCGTATCCGCGTGTCGACGGACCGGCTGACGGAAGAACAAATCTGGACGCGCGGATCGGGCAACGAAAACGCGGTGGGCAATCTTCTGCTTCATCTTGCAGGGAACGTCCGGCAGTGGATTATCAGCGGGGTGGGCGGGGCGGCGGATGTCCGAAAGCGGGACGCTGAATTTGCCGCGGCCGGAGACATCCCAAGAGCGGAGATGCTGGCAAGGCTGCAGTCGGCTGTCGATGAGGCGGTTGCGGTCATTCAGGCGCAGTCGCCGCCGCAGTTGGCGGAAAGGGTGACCATCCAGGGTCACGAGATCTCCAAGCTGGAGGCCATCTTTCACGTCGTGGAGCACTTCGCCCTCCACACAGGGCAAATCATGTACGCCACCAAGCTGTTCACTCACGAGGACCTTGGTTTTTACAGGTACCTGGGCAGCATTACCCACAGCCAAAAAACTCCCTGACCTCGAGCCATGAACGAAGAAATCACCTTTCGAAGCCTGTTTCCCGCGCTCCTCACGATGGCTTCGGCCATCTGTTTGTTTTGGCTTGCGGCTTGGCTGGTTACGCGCGCCATCCGCCGTGCGGCGCAACAGGGCGAGACCGAGTATCCGCCTAACTTGGAACACTGGGCGAACGAACTCACGCGCTTCGCCCGGCGGACTGCCTTCCTCCTCTCTCTGTTTGTGGCGGTCCTGACCATGCTCTACGGCGTGGGGATCACTGGCTTCCCGTTATTGACATGGAAAGACATCGCCTCGTGGATCCGCGCCACGGGAATTCCCATTGTTCTTATCGCGGGCAGCGCATTCATCCTGCTCCGCGGCTTGCAACTGCTGGTCGCGCGTCTGCCGGGGTTCTTCGTGCCGGCGAACCTCTCCCTGCCGGAACGCGCCGAGCGCAGGAAGCGGGTGGAGACCCGCGGCCGGTTGTTCCGCTGGACTTCGAGCGCGGCGATTCTCTCCATCGCGATCCTCATGATCCTGCGCAAACTCGAGGTGGATGTCACGCCCATCCTGACTGGCGGCGCCATCGTAACGGTCGCGCTCGGATTGGGAGCCCAGAACTACGTACGCGACATCATTGGGGGGCTGTTTCTCATCCTCGAGGACCAGGTCCGCGTGGGCGATGTCGTCAACCTCAACGGGAAGGGCGGCCAGGTGGAATCCATCCAACTGCGGACCACCACGATCCGCGGGGAGGACGGCACCGTCCATATCTTTCCCAATGGCAGTATCAGCGCCATCTCGAACATGACAAAGAATTTTTCCTACTACGTGATCGAACTCGGCATCGCGTACGAAGAAAGTGTAGATCGTGTGATGGAGCTCATCGTGGAGATCGGCGCGGAACTTCAAAAAGATCCGAAATTTTCCGAGAAGATTCTCGCTCCCCTGGAGATGATGGGTGTGAACGCCTTTGCCGACTCCGCCGTCATCATCAAGTTCCGCATCAGGACAGTTCCGCTCGAACAGTGGGGTGTCGGGCGGGAACTGCGCCGCCGCATCAAGAACACCTTCGACGCTCAAGGCATCGAACTGCCCTACCCGCATGTTTCGGTGTACGCCGGCGAGGCCACGAAACCTTTTCCAATCAGGCAGAAGGGGGATGCCTGGAGCGCCCCCGGCAAAGCGGAGGCTACGGGCGATCGAGGATGACGAAGAAATGATTCGGAAGGCGACCCGGGCTGCAGGGAGGCTCTTCCTGATCCGGCTGCTACGACGCTACAGGGATAACTCGGCTCGATTCAGCGCATGGCGTCGAGGTGGTGGCGGGGACGTAGGTGCAGGGGTACAGCTACGGCTGTTGGGGACGGACGCATGGCCGCGGACGTTTCACTACGACAGTCGCCGTTGCAGTTCGTTGGAGAAGGAACGCTTCGGCAACTGCACATCCGCATCCCGTGGGTGAATGCTTGGGTGGCCTCGGCCTCCATACCAATCCGCTCGATGCCGATCGAACCGAAGACGGTTTTGAGCGTGCGACGCTGCCGGCGGCGATGAAGGAGCGAGCGATTCGCCATCGACAACGGCCAAAGCCGGTCCGACATCACCGGAGCCGCGGAGTTGGACGTGCGCTTGGAGAAGCAGGCGTTGGACTTCGCGGCCCTTGGGATCCTGTTGCTGTTCGACCAGATGGAGCGGCAGTTGGAGTGCAGAGGGCGAGGCCATCCATTGCTCCAAGTGGTGAAACTGGAGGCGAGCGGAGCAATCGGGAGGTGGGGTTGGAGAGGGGACAATAGTGAGGCTCATTATGCTTACCGTAATATTACCGTAAGATAGTGAACATGGGCGCCCGACCTCGCAGAACCCAAATTGAAGCAGATGCCAAACGCTTCGAAGAACTGAAAGCGGACTTGGCGCGAATCGGGTACTTCTCCAAAGGCACCTTGCAGGCCCGCATGGTCAAGTGCGGGAAGTCGAAATGCCCTTGTGGCGTCGACCCCAAAAGGCGCCACGGCCCCTATTTCGAGTGGACGTACAAAGCGCAAGGCAAGACAATCAGTGTCCGCCTGACGGCTAGAACCGCGCCTCTGTTTCAGGCAGCGTCTACACAGTATCGGAAACTCAAGTCAACACTTGCCCGCCTCGAGAAACTCTCCCGCCAAGCGATCACCAGATTGGCAGAACAAGCCGACTCCGACTCCCCCCAATGACCGCACCTGTGGGTGGATATCTTCATAACCCCGCGCTTTACTCCAGTCCGCACCACGTCGAAATCACCTAAGCCATTAGCCCGTCAGGACGTGGCTGTCGTCGCAAAATAGACACACCCCGGTGTGGTGCTCTCTCGGGCCCGCGGCTTGCCAACAATTGTCCGTTGCGCAAAGCGGACAAGGCGCCTGGACCGCTTGGACCGACCGGATCGTCGAGAAGGCAAAATGGGCAAAGATCACCCGCGATCAGAGTCGAACCTCTTTGTTTGATTGTCTGATTCGCGGCCCTGTACGGCGGACGACATGGCTCTCCGCGCCTCGCGCGGGCTTTGCTTGAACAGCCGGCGGAACGTCTTATCGAAATAACTCTGGTCTGAAAAGCCCACTGCATTGGAGACCTCGGCAATGGACAGGTCCGTTTCTCTGAGTAGTTGCAGTGCCCTCTCCAGCCGCAACTGAGTCAGATGCGCTACAAATGTCTGTCCGGTGACCCGCTTGAAATACCTGACAAAACTCGACCTGCTCATGCCGAGGACTGATGCCACAGCCGGGACGGATACCTTTTCGGAAAAGTGTGCGAGCAAATACTCGTGAAGCTGCCTGATCCTCCGTGCCCCCTGGGTTCGCGGGTGCTCCAGGCTGACAGTGTCAGCCCAACCGGAGGCCGAAGCGAAGGCATAGAGCACCTCCAAAAGGCGTATTTTGCACTTCGCTTGGGCAAGTGGCTCGCGGGCGCCGGCGAGATAACAACGCGCGAGCCGCAGGATGGTGTTATGGAGAGAGGCGGCTGTCCGATCGTTGGCCCTGATGATCGCTGGTTTAGAGCGAGGCGGACGATGGAATGTGGTCAGCAGCACGGAATCCCAGGGCGCGGAGCCGAGGCCGCACACCAGGCTCGGCATGAAGTAGATCGTCATGCCGGCACGCCGAGGGCCTTGAAACTCAACGATGCCGTGCAGTGCCTGATTGTCCACCACCATCACGTCGCCAGGGCCAAATGACAGAGCATCGTTGCCCATCGCGAGCACACCGTGGCCGGCTAGGGGCACGAAAATCTCCAGCCGCTCATGCCAACTCAGCGGGTAGGGCGGCGGCGCCGAGGAGAAGGTCAGCAGCCTGATTGCAAGCGGAAAATCCGGGTCTAGGGGAAAACGAAAGTTCCGATTCGCGTCGATCGCCTGATCAAGGGTGAAGGGTTCTAACGGCTGCTTCAGGAGTACGTCCAGGCCCATGGCTAGCCCACTATATCACCGTGTTGGGCAAGCCAAGCGATGATTGGAGAGGATGAGAACGCTTCCCTGGAACCGCACTGCAAGGCCGAGAAGCCTGCCCGCGGCTGGGAGCGCCGGATTTCCCGAGGATGACCCGCGCGCGAATCCCATGGACCACGACCGTCGCGCTCAGACGACCTCGAACTCGGCGGGATACGCCCATGGCCCATCTGTCCGCGTCTGCCGTTATCGCTCCGCGGGAGGATACGCAGCGCATCGACATCGGAGGCTGTCACCGGCTGACAGTGAACGCCCGCCATAGCACCCAGTCACTGCTGTCGGGAGCCGCGAATTCTGTCGTGCCGTGGCTGAAAGTTCGCTCCCCGGACCACTCACCATTGCGAGGATTGAACCAGCGGGCGCGGCCAGACAGCTTTGATTTAATCTTCACTGTCACGCCGACTGGAAGGTAGGCAAGCGAGAAACTCCCGTCATCCGCCACGGCCAGCGGCACAAAACGCGCCGGGTCAGTTTGCCCCGGTTGATCCAGGATCTGGTTCGGCGCGGGCCGCAGCCGCCACCATTCCAAGGATGTGAACAGCTTCACCAGATATTTCATCTGTGTGCTCCCCGGAAGATTCATCGCTTCGCGCCAGGACGGCGCCATCCCGGTGTCCGGATGCGCCATCGGCACGTGCGGCTTGAGTTCCCAACTCCAAACGCCGTGCGCGCCGTACGAGACGCCGGCCGGCGGAGCGACGAGCAGGCTCCAATAGGCCGCCCGGCGTACGTCGTGGTCGTTGAATACGTGGGTAGCGCCCGGGCTGCGATCGTTGATCCCTTCGTAGTTCGGCTCGAGGTTTACGTCGGGGTAGTGAGGATCGCGCTTCCAGTATTGGCTCACTGGGCCTTCCGTGAGCCAGCGCAAGCTAGCCGGATCGCCACGGTGCCCGCTGTAATAGCCGTTGAAGCTGAACCAAGGCTCACCGAGGAACCAGTCGATCATCCAGGTTCTCCCCATCGGATGGAGGCCCGCGATTCGACCCGGATGGGCCGGGGGCCCGAACACCGCCCGGCCGATCCGTTTCCAACGTTCGGACTTTTCGCCCGCATAATCGCCGTCGCCGTTGAGGAGCCAGATAACCTGGTGCGAGCCCCAGCGCGCAGTCATATAGCGGGCCAACAGGATGATCTGGTCGTCTGGAAGCCCGATGCCCGGGTTCATCGGCGAGATCCAGGTCCAGATCAGAGCGGGGATTGCAATCATGCCATGATCGTTGATCGCATCGATCCGTTCGTCCATCCATTCGTAGAAGACGGGATCCACGGCGATGCGCTCCTTGCCGGTGTACGCGAGCCTCAGATCCGCATTCCCGGAGGCGGCCACATAGTTCGTTGAGATGAACTGGATGGCTGTGAAGCCTTTGACTACGCGGTCCTTAAGGTAGACCTCCCAGTTCCCCGCGTCCGCCTTCATGACGCCGTTCCAGGCGGTGTCGCTCAGCCAGAACCAAGGTGTGCCATCCGCCTGGCGAAAATGCCTGCGGTCTGCTGAAACCCCGACCGCGCCGCGCCGGTAGAGCGGGTTGCTTCCGGTGTACCGCACGCAGCGGAACGCGCCCTTTTGGCCGTTCAGGCCGGAATCTTCGGGAGTCGAGCGGGTGATGTAGGACCAATCGCCGGGTTGGTCCGGCGAAAAGCGGGCCTTCCAGGTATTCCCGCCGTCCCAGAACCCGCCGGTTACATTTCGCGTGCCACCCGGTCCAGTCCATTCGACCTCCAGATTGATCTCTTGAAGTGGATTGACGTAATGGTTCGCGCTCGTGAACCGGGCTTCGAAGCGAGTCCACTGCGGCACTTCATTCTGACCGCCGCGGGCGGCGGCCAGCGAGAGAAGCGCCAGCGGCGCCCAACGGATCGTCATCATAACTCGGCATCTTACAGTCTGCCGTGGCCACGCATCTATAATAATAATGCCGAATTTTGCGAGAAACGGCTCAGTTGCCATCGGTGTTGAACTGCCCCGGCGCCGCGATCACCCCGGACGAGATCCGGCGCCCTCCGAGGACCCCCGTTACGATCATCGGCTTCGCGGCGCGTTGGAGGCGCGGGGAGTGAACCGCGCAGAATACCTTTCGTTGCAGTTTCCGCGCGGCCGTATGGCGGAGTCTCAAGCCATTCTCAACCCATTCGAGCGGGGGTGGAAGTTCATCCGCCGCTGCCTGCCTACCTACCGCTACTTCCCTCGACCTGAACGGGCCGTCAAGACGGCGGAGCGGAGTTTACAGCGCGGACGCGCCGCGGCAATTGCCTTCCGTCCATGCCGAATTTATCGGTGACGCTGTGTATAGACCGTGTAGACCGCCAGCAGGCAAGAGCGATTTCCCTTGGTCCGTTAGTCTGAGTAAGAGAGCCGATTCTCCTAGATCCAGCCGGCGAACTACATTAGCATTCGGGTGTCCGGGCCGAAGGGGGTTTGAACTTCGCCGAAGGGGGTTCCGTGGCTCTGAGGCCGCTGAGGCTTGGGCGCGAAGTTCGGATGACGGGGCTTCGAAGTGAAATCAAGACTCCGTGCCGCTCTTTGCGTAACAAGCAGGCGAAAATTTTCAGTGGAAGAGAGGGAATTGCTATGTTGCCAGAAGGATGCTACAGAAGCTTCACATCTTTACTTGCATG
>JADLBG010000895.1 GCA_020847895.1 Bryobacterales bacterium | reverse complement strand
TGGAGGCGGGCAAGGACGTATATGTCGAGAAGCCGATGTGCCGGACGAGGGAGGAAGCGCCGGTGATGGTGAAGGCGGCGCGGGTTCATGAGCGGATCTGCCAGGTGGGCCTGCAGCAACGCTCGGGGCGGATCTACCTGGAACCGCGGGAGAAGTACATCCGTGCCGGGGCGCTGGGCAAGATCAGCCACATCGATGCGGTGTGGCATGGCGGGGTTCCGCAGCGGCTGCCTTCGGAGCCGGCGAGGAAGCCGTCGAATCTGGACTGGGTGCGATTCCTGGGGCCGGTGAAATATCGCGATTGGAATCCGGGGCAGTATCTGAACTTCCGCGCGTTTCTCGATTTCAACGGGGGAAAGATGACGGATTTCGGGCACCACTGGATGGATGTGATCCACATGTACATGGGCGAGCGGGCTCCGCATTCGGCGGTGTTTGCGGGGGGAATCTACACCGACCTTGATGACGGGCGGACGGCTCCGGACACGTGCAACGCGCTGTTCGAGTACGGCGGTTTCAGCGCGTTGTTTCAATCGAACGCCTATGGAGTGAATGAGGAGTACGGGGTGACGTTTCACGGCTCGGAGGGACGGTTGTTTGTGAACCGGAACCGCTATGAGTTCACCCGGGCGGGGAAGGACGCGACCGCGGAGGTTGAGAAGATTCCGGGGGACATCACGGCCGACCATGTACGGAATTTTCTCGATTGCTCGAAGTCGCGAAAGTTGCCGAACGGGGACGTGGGCGTGGCGAGCATTTCGGTGCTTCCGCCGCTGCTGGCGGTGCAATCGTACGTGGAGCAGAGGCGGCTGCGGTTCGATCCGGAGAGGCTGGAAGTATTGCCGCTGTAGGGCATTGGAGAGCCTTCAGCGTTCAGCGTTCAGCATTCAGCGTTCGGGTGGGGCGCCGTGTCAGACGCCAGATCTTGCCGGCGCGATTTGGCATATGATCAAACGGATATGCAGAGACGAACCTTTCTCGGTCTGGCGGGTGCGGTTCCGGCATTGGGCCAGCGGCGGTGGCTGCCGTATGATCTGGTGATCCGGAATGGAGAGTTGCGGGATCCTTCGCAGGGGCTGCGGCGGCAGGCGGATATCGGCATTGCGGGGGACAAGATCGCGGCGATAGAGGGTCACATCGACCCGGCACAGGCGATTGAGACGATCGACGCCAAAGGGTTGATGGTGACTCCGGGGCTGGTGGACCTGCACACACACTGTTTTCATTCGGCGACGGGGCTGGGGGTGGAAGCGGATCCGATCGCCGCGCGCAGCGGGGTTACGACGTGGGTGGACGCGGGGAGCTTTGCCTGGGACCAGGCGGCGGGCTTCCGGCGGTTCATTGTGCATCCCGCGCAGGCGCGCATTTACGGTTACGTGTACCTTTACCCGAATGACCGCAATCCGGATGATGACGTCATCAAGTACGTACGGCGAGGGATTGAGCCAACGGGGAAGACGGTGGAGAAGAATCGCGACATTCTCCTGGGAGTGAAGTTCCAGGTGGGTTCGAACATGAACGGCCGCTACAGCCTGGAGATGCTGAAAGCGGCGCGCGAGCTTTGCGACCGGTTTCAGTTGCCGCTGATGGCGCACATCAGCTTCGCGCCGCCTTCGACCGCCGAGGTGATGGCGCTGATGAAGAAAGGGGACGTGGTGACGCATTGTTACAACGGCCACTCGCTCAGCATCGTGGATGAGGCGGGCAAAGTGAAGCCGGAGGCGCGGGAGGCGAGGGAGCGGGGCGTGTGGTTCGATGTCGGCCACGGACTGGGGAGTTTCAATTTCGCGGCGGCGAAGAAGGCGCTGGATGCGGGTTTCGTTTGCGATTCGATTTCGACGGATATTTACAACCTGAACCTGAACGGGCCGGTGTATGACATGCCGACGACGATGTCGAAGCTGCTGTATCTGGGGATGAGCGTGGATGATGTGATTCTGCGGACGACGGCGAATCCGGCGAAGGTTGTGAACCGCGTGGAGGGGATGGGGCAGATCAAGGTGGGAGGTCCGGCTGACCTGGCGTTGCTCGAAGTGGAGGAAGGGCAGTTCCGGCTGATCGATTCGCAGCGGAACGCGGTGAGCGCGACGAAGCGGTTCGTGAGCCGGGGGACGATTGTGCGGGGGAGGCGGATGCGGGTGATTTAATTTCCGCCGCGCGGGGGGAGTTTGTCTTTCGGGAGTTTGCAGAGGGCTGTGCCGAACCAGGAAGCCACTTTCAGTTCCGTGGACATGGCGAGGAGGGTGTGGGCTTCCTGTTGGGAGAGACCGTAGTCCTGCCGCAGCCAGCGAAGCATTTCGCTGATGGCTTCGCGGAATCCGCGTTCGAGGGCTCCGGGAGTGGCTCCGAGAGTTTCGATGGAGCCGGCGTGCTCGACGCGGGGCCACTGGATGCGGCGGCCTTTCCTGAGGTGGACGGTGAACTGGACATTCATGGAGGTTTCGGTGCCCTGGCCGAGCAGTTCGCCATCGCCGAAGCCGGCGTGGCCGTCGCCCACCATGAGGAAGGCTCCCTTGACGAAGACGGGGAGATATACGGTTGCGCCTTCATCCATGCGGTTGTAATCGAGATTGCCGCCGTAGGAACCCATGGGGCCGGAGGAGATGGCCTGTTGGATGGGAGGGGCGACGCCGATGCAGCCGATGGAGGGATGGGAAGCGAATTCGAGGTTCACTTTGTCGCCCAGGGCGCGGGAGGGGCGGACTGCGCCGGACGGGGGCACCAGCATCCATTTGAGGGCATTGCGGCGTCCGGGCTGGAGCCATTCGTCGCAACATTGCGCGGACTCGAGGCCCTCGATGCTGTTGGGCGCGAGGGCGTCGAAGTTGATGCGGACGCCGTTCCAGCCCCAGTCGCGGTTGAGTCGCACCTGATCGAGGCGCACGACGAGGGTGTCGCCGGGTTCGGCTCCCTCGATGTAGAAGGGGCCGGTGAGGACGTTGTCACCATCGTGGATGAGCTTGCCTGTTTCATCGCGGCCGCGGGAATCGAGGAGTTTGGTGATGACGGTATCGCCGGGGTGAAGGCGCGCGGCGGGCGGATGGGCGGCGAAGGTTTCGTAGTAGCGCTGTGGCTTGATGGTGAGCGTTTCGGCGGAGGCGGCGAGGGTGAAGGCCGCGAGACAAAGCAGAGCGGCTCGCATTTAGGGCAACTCCCGGATCATGATATTGCGGAAACGGTGCTTCGCGCCGGGGATCCAGCGGTTGCCGCCGTGCACCTGGAGGGCCACCATGCCGTCGACGGCTCCGCCGGCGGCGTGGTTCGCGGTATCGCGCCAGTCGGTGATGCGGACGCCGTTCAGCCAAACCTGAACGTGGGGGACGTCGCCTTCGATGCGGGCCTTGAGGTGATTCCATTCGCCGCGCTTGAAGACATCCTGCCATTGTGGGATGAAGCCCTGCACACCGGTGAGTTTCTCGCCGTAGATTCCACCGATGGCTCCTCCGTCGAGGTAATCGAGGAGCACCTGATAGGCTTCGCCTTTTTCGCTGGAGCGGAGGAAGAGACCGCTGTCGCAGCCGTAATCGGGGCGGATTTCGAGGGAGATTTCGAAGTTGCGGTACTTGCGGCCGGTGAGGAGGATGCCTCCATTTTTCGGCCGGTCCTGGGTGGCGGTGATGGCTCCGGATTCGATTTTCCAGCCCTGGGTGTTGCCGTGGTGGTTGGTCTGGCTGATGTGCCAGCCCGTGAGGTCACTGCCGTTGAAGATGGAATGAAACTGGCTGTCACCGGGAACCAGTTCGAAGTGATGAGGCTTGGGTTGGGCGGTGGCGTGCTGCTCACGCATGAGTTCTGAATCCACGTCGTCAATGGCGGTGAGAGTGGGCTGCAAGCCGGCAAGATTGTCGTATTGCAAGGGGACCTGGAAGCTCCGCCAGCGGACGTTGTGGGCGTTGGCGCGTTTCAGGGTGAGGGCATGCACGCGGGCGGCCTGCTCCCACATCGGGTTTTTGTAGCCGGCGAGATTGACACCGCGGGCCCATTCTTCGGCTCCCGCGGCGAGCACTTCCTCACCATCGACGCGGAGCGTATGTTTACCGGGAGCAAGGCCCGTCACTTTGACCACCTGGCGGTTCATGGCATCGAGGAAATCGGAGGATTTCACGGCGAGCGCCATCACCTCGTCGTCCATGTCCACCGGGACGGGGAGAGCATCATCGGTTTGCGTCCAGGAGACGGAGGGGCCGAAGCCGGCGTTAATGACCGCAGTGTTTTCCGAGTTCGCCACGCGTTTTGCCCCGGCGTCGATTTCGACGGAACTGACCAGACCGGGCGCGCGCCAGCCTTTAAGAAGGGATTCAGCCATGATGAGGTGGCCCGCCTCTCTTGGGTGGACTCGATCGGGAATGATCTTCTTCGCCAGTTCGGGGTTGGCATGGTTCGCTTTTTCGAGCATGGCGGTGACGGGACGGTTGAGGTCAGCAACGGTGAGGCTCTGCTCGGAGGCGAGTTTCTGGAGGAACTGGCCGTAGCGGAGGAGGACGGCATTGTAGCCGCCCGGGAAGAGGGGGCGGCGAGTGACGTCGTCATAGGGGGAGGGCTCGATGGCGGTGATGCGCACGCCCGGGGCAGCGGCTTTCAGGCGCTCGACGATGTGTTTGTAGCCGTTTGAATAGATTTCGAAGATCTGGGTATCGAAGGCGCGGACGCGGCCATCATTCATACCGAGCATGATGGTGACGACCGAGGGCTTGTAGGGGATCACATCACGGCCGAGGCGTTCGTCAATGCCACCGCCGCCGCCTCCGGTGACGCGGTCGCCGCCCCAACCGGAGTGGACGAAGGTCACGTTCCAGCGGGGGAAGCGCGTCACCACATAGGTTTCGACGAAAGTGGTGTAGAGGCGCTGATCAGTGATGCTGTCTCCAAAGAAGACAACGCGGTCGCCGTCTTTGAGATGGAAGTTCTGGGCGAGGCCGGAGGCGGCCAGGAGGAGGGTGATGAGAAGTGTACGTAGCATCAAGACTCCAAATGAATGGGAGCGAGGCGCATGAGCCAGGGAAACAACAAGAAGGCGCAACTCGCCGCTGCCGCAGCGCGCCAGGGGTAAGTTGCGCTTTCGATGTCAATTGGAACGAGGAGCCGCCTCAGCAGGCGGGAATCTTCAAGAAAAACTGCGGATGGCCGCGGCCTCGTCGTCATGAGCTTCAAACACAGTGTACAACTTGGTGATCTGCAAGAGATCCTGAATGCGTTTGTTGAGATTCAGGAGCTTGAGTTGACCACCCTGGTTGGTGACGGTGGTAAAGGCGGATACCAGTTCACCAATTCCGGAGCTGTCGATGTAGTTGACCTCTCCGAGGTTCAAGAGCACTTTCTTGTGGCCGCCGCCAATGGTGTCCCGAATCAAATCGCGCAAGCTGATGGTGCCCTCACCCAAGGTGATGCGTCCAGCAGCGTCAATTACGGTCACGTCGCCAACCTGGCGGGAGTTGAGTTTCACGCTCACAGTCTTCGATCCTCCTAAGAAATCGTCCAGAAACCGGCTCTCTATCTGGGAGCCATATACTTTACCATGGTGACTTCGGTGCCGACAGGGCTCAGACGGCGGACCTGGAATTCATCGACAAAGGCCTGCATGAGCAGGATGCCGCGGCCGGATTCGCGGAGCAGGTTTTCCTCGGCCAGCGGATCGGGCACGCGGGAGAGGTCAAAGCCGTTGCCTTCGTCGGTAATCACCACCTTCAATGCTCCTCCATCGTCCCAGACGGACAGGCGCACCTTCTTCTGAGCGCTGTACTTATTGCCATGCACCACGGCGTTGACCATGGCTTCGCGGAGGGCGATGCCGATCCTGTGAAGATCGTCTTCTTCAAAGCCTATTCTCTGGGCGACTGCAAGCACGGACGTCTCGGCTGAATCCACGCTTTGCAGGTCGGAATCGTAGACCATATCGAGACGCCTGGCGGCGCCGGAATGCTCAGCGCCGAATTTGTCCATCAAGCCCCCGCAGTTTGACCATGCTCGAAGTCGAATCTGCACGATAAAATAGGTCGGCTGGAAAAGTCAAGCGGGGATGGCATTGCCTGCTTATCGCCATGAGGAAACGTCCGGGTGCGAGCACGGTCCTGATTCCGGCGGGAATTCTGCTTCTGGTTGGGGGCGTGGTGTACTACAGCATGCGAGTGGATCCGTTGCCGGCGCGGCGGATTCCGATGTCTCCGGTGTGGGAATTCAGCGGCCGAGGGTTGAAACTGGTGTATCCGGGAGGAGCACTGGTGAGCGAACTGGCCGTATTCGGCGACGAATTGTTCAGCTACATGATGTTCCAATACATGGCGCACCTGCCGCGGGCAGCGAAGATGGAAGTGATGCTGACGTATGACGGAGGGCGATACGTGGTTCGAGGGCGGCTGCCGGAGGACGTGGTGGAGGGCATTGGGGTGCTGGCGGAAGCGCAAGCCAGCGGGCTGGCGAGGCGGTTCGAGTGGCGCCTGGTTCCGCTTTTTAAGGTGCGGCAGTGGCAGCAACAGAGCCGGGTCTTTGTGGGCGCCTATCATCTGCCGGCGAAGCAGAAACTGGAGCAGATTCCGCCGGCGCAGCTTCATGCGTATTTAGAGAGGTACATCCGGTTCAAGTCGGCGACGGACCCGCGGGTACGGAGCGGCGAGGAATCGGCTCCGAAGATTCTCTCGAAGGAGAGGGCGGCGCGGCTTGCGGGCGATATTATTACGGTGGCCGATTTCTATTCGCTGCCTATCGACTTTTTCGCGGGGATAGGGGCGATGGAGAACAACTACATGAACGTCCGCGGGGACTTGGGGCACTCGGTGTGGAAGCGGCGCGCGGCAAAGGACGACATCGTTCTGGAGCGGCGGCGCGGGAGGGTTCGCGTGCTGAATGAATCGCAAGGGGTGTGGCAGATCACCGTGGAGACGTTGCGGCATGCGCACAAGCTGTATTTGAAGGATGGTCGGGATTACAGCCTGTTGCCCGAGCATCTGCGGCCGCCGAAGAAACTGGACGTGAAGGAAGTGGATCCGGCGGTGCTGACGACGTACGCCGGGCTGCTGTTACGCGAACTGCTGGACAAGTTCGACGGCAACGTGAGGCTTGCGGTGGGGGCGTACAATGGCGGTCCGGGGAACCCGAACCTTGTGTATGAGCGGGGCGTGCGGGCGGTGGCGGAACAGGCACGGCGGATTCTGGAGCAGGCGGCGGTGCTCAACGGGGAGAGCGTCCTGGAGATGGACTGGATTCTCGCGCAGTAGGATGGTTTGGCGAACTTCCCTTGGCGACTGTGCGGATAATCTGTGGGAGCAGGCGAGCTATGCGCTGTGCCGGTGCGGACGGTCAAAGAGGAAGCCATTCCGCGACGCCATTCCAGCACGGAGTTCGACGGCACGGAGACGGCCAACCGGGCGCCTTGTGGCCTGGGACAGGGAGACCGGCAGGGCGGTGGAACCGAAGCTCCCCGTTTCCATCAGTCTCATCGAGGACCCCGCGCAGCAATGCAGCGGCCCGATCCGGCTGCGCGGCGGCATCGGGCTTGTCTCCACGGACGGGTTTGAATGCGAGGAGAAAGCGAATGACGCTGTGCCGCCGCGGCCAATCCAAGAACAGGCCTCTCTGCGACGCTACGCACGCTTCAATGAAATTCAGGGCGCGATAGTTCTTAGAATGCCGGCGCACGCGGCGGGGGAGGGTGAAACAATGAACCACATGATGCACCACCATCACGACCCGGCGGACGCGCGGCAACATGCCGGTCACGGAGCGCCGGAGCCCCGCTCCGGACATGACCGGCATGCCGGCCATTCCGTGGCTGCGTTCCGCGACAAGTTCTGGCTGAGTCTCGCCATGACGATTCCCGTGATCGTCTGGTCGAAGGAAGTCCAGCACTGGCTGGACTACGAAGCGCCTTCCTTTGCCGGTTCGAAATTCATACCGGCGGTCTTCGGCACGTTGGTTTTCTTGTATGGCGGCCTGGTCTTTATCAGGGGCGCGCGTGGTGAGTTGGCAGACCGCAAGCCAGGAATGATGACGCTCATCAGCCTCGCTATCGTCGTCGCCTTTGGCACTTCGCTCGCCGCAACAGTCGGCCTGTTCCAGTTCGAGGTCTGGTGGGAGCTCGCCTCTCTAATCTCCATCATGGTCCTCGGCCACTGGCTTGAAATGCGGGCCATCTCCAGCGCGCGCGGCGCGCTGGACGCGCTCGCCGCGCTGCTCCCTGATATGGCCGAACGCATCAAGGGGACGGAAACGGAGACGGTGCCGCTCTCCGCGCTGCGTCCCGGCGACGCCGTCCTGGTTCGTCCGGGAGGCCGCGTGCCGGTGGACGGCACCGTGGTCGAGGGCGCCGCCGATGCCGACGAGTCCATGATTACCGGCGAGTCACGGGCAGTAGGGAAGAGTGCGGGCTCTTCCGTGATTGCGGGTTCCGTGGTGAGTGGCGGGAGTCTTAGAGTCCGCTCCGATGCGGTCGGTGAGCAGACGGCGCTGTCCGGCATCATGCGGCTTGTCGCCGCCGCGCAGGCCTCGGGCTCTCGCGCGCAGGCGCTCGCAGACCGCGCCGCGGCCATCCTCTTTTATGTGGCAGTTGCGGCCGGCGCGGTCACGCTCGGGGTTTGGTGGCTGGCGGGGGACAGGGAAGAGGCGCTGATCCGGGCGGCTACGGTGCTTATCATCGCCTGCCCACACGCCCTCGGGCTGGCGATACCGCTTGTCATCGCGATATCAACGTCGCTTGGGGCGCGCAATGGCCTGCTCGTCAAGGACCGGCTTGCGCTCGAACGTGCGCGCAACCTTGACATGGTTATCTTCGACAAAACGGGGACGCTCACGCGCGGTTCCCCCGTGATCGCCGACGTTGCCGCCGCGCCCGGGGTGACCGAGCCGGATCTGCTGGCGCGGGCCGCAGCCGTCGAGGCCAGCTCAGAGCATCCGCTGGCCATGGCCGTGGTTGCCGAAGCCAAACGGCGGAACGTTGCCGTCTTGAAGGCGACAGGATTCGAGGCGCTTGCCGGGCGGGGGGCGAAGGGGGTGGTGGACGGCACAAGCATCTCGGTCGGCGGTCCGCGCCTGCTGAACGAGGCCAAGGTGAATCCGGCGCCGGAAGTGGAGAGGGCGGCGAGCGCCTGGGCCTCGGAAGGGAAAACCGTTCTCTACGTCGTTGCGGACGGCCGGGTGGTGGGCGCGTTGGCTGCCGAAGACCAGATACGCCCTGAATCCGCGGATGCGGTCTCCGAACTTCACCGGCTCGGAATTCGCGTGGCGATGATCACCGGGGACTCACGGGCAGTGGCCGAATCGGTGGCGCGGCGCACGGGCATAGACGAGGTTGCGGCCGAGGTTCTGCCAGCCGACAAGGCGGCGGCGGTCAGGCGATTCCAGCAGGGAGGCCGGAGGGTCGCGATGGTCGGGGACGGCGTGAACGACGCGCCCGCGCTCGCGACGTCGGATGTGGGTATAGCGATCGGCGCGGGAACGGATGTCGCGATTGAATCGGCGGGAATCGTACTCGTCCGCAGTGATCCACGCGATGTTGCCGGCGCAATCATGCTTTCGCGCGCCACTTATCGCAAGATGATTCAGAACCTGGTATGGGCCACCGCCTACAACCTCGTGGCCATTCCCGTTGCGGCGGGCCTGTTCGTGCGGTGGGGGCTGAGCCTGCCGATGAGCATCGGCGCGGTGGCGATGAGTCTCTCGACGATTATCGTGGCCGCAAATGCCCAATTGCTTCGCGGGCTGACGCTGCGGAAAGAGTCCGTCTCCTGAGCGATTTACGACATCCGGAATGACAATTACCCTCCAGGCCGTGGCGTGACGGTCCTCCGTGGGGGGGCCTGCTGCCTGTGTGGTTCAATCAACGCTAGAATCACGGGAAAGAGGTCATCATGAACCGCACGGCTGCTGTTCGCTTCACGATGCTGCCAGTACTGCTGGCAGGCACGGGCTGTCTTGTCATTGAATCCGATCCGGGGCCAGTGCATACCGCGCAGGAGTCAGTAGAAGCGGGCGCCGCGGAAAATGTGTCGGTGGATATCCGGATGGGGGCGGGAGAGTTGAGATTGGAAGGCGGGGGATCGAAGCTGCTGGATGCCACGTTCCGGTATTCGGAGGCGGTGGGCAGGCCCGTGGTGCGGTACGAACTCACCGGCTTCCGGGGGCGGCTCACGGTGGAATCGCGCAAGAAGACGCCAGTGGGCGGGAAGATGACGAACGAGTGGAATCTGCGGCTGGGCTCGAAGGTTCCGGTGGACCTCACGGCGCATCTGGGAGCGGGGAAGACGGATCTGGATGTGTCCTCGGTGCCGCTGCGGTCGCTCGAAGTGCACATGGGAGTGGGCGAGTTGGAATTGAACGCGGCGGGGAAATACGCGAAGGACGTTAACATGCAGGTGCACGGCGGGGTAGGCGAGGCGCGGATTATCCTGCCGAAGGATTTCGGGGCGGTGGTGGACGCCAGGGGCGGCATTGGGAGCATCAATGCCAGGGGGCTGAGCAAGCGCGACGGGCGGTACTACAACAGCGCTTACGAAGAGGGCAAGCCTGCAATTCACATGGATGTGCGGGGCGGCGTGGGGGAGATCACGCTTAGCGTGGCCAACTGAGGCGAGCAGGCAATCGCGGCAACCGATAGAATGCCTATTTGGGTTCTATCATTATGTCTCAACAACTTTCCGATATAGGCCTCATCGGTCTTGCCGTGATGGGGCAGAATCTCGCGTTGAATATAG
>JADLBG010000894.1 GCA_020847895.1 Bryobacterales bacterium | reverse complement strand
TCGAGGGCACAAGAGGGTAGGTCTACACTACATCGCGTTTTTCAGAAGCCATGATTGCAAACACGGCAGTTGCTCCTGTCCGGAGTCTCAAAATCGTCAAAATCGACCGCCCCGTGACGAACTTGGGTTAGCCTGACCTCGTGTATGCCGGGCGCACTCGTCTGTGGTTGGGAGGGCTTAAAAGAGAAATGGTTCCAAGTGACCTGCTTTCCAGCTTGCTCACCCGCCGCGCATGCTCGGCGTGAACGTGGCGGCTTGTTTAGCGGGACAGTGTCTCTGTTGCTCCCCGCAGCCGTTTTCCCCGACTGCGCTTCAACGCTTCAAAGTCTGTCAGCCAGCCAAACAAGTCGAATACCGGCCGCTCGTGCCAGCCTTTTGCTCGCCTGCAGGGACTTGCCGTCTCCGGTTTCGCCCAGGCAGGGTTATTGCTCCCGGCCTAACACTTCGCTTGCCCCGATCTACCAGCCTCGAACCCGTTCGGTCACTCGCTCCCAGCCTCGTCCGTTTCCGGTTCGGGGCTGTTCACAGCTCGAAACCCGTTGCTCGCGCTTTGCAGACCGTCCCTCGCATCCGCTTCTTCCGTCGCTCCCCTTCGGGACTTTCATCCCTCGGGATCGGCCTTCCTTGCGGTTGGCTTTCGCGCCCGGCGGAAGCGCTTACGAGAAGGCTTACCGTGAAGCAACGCCCGATCTCCCATCGCTCCCCGCCGGCGAGTTTTTAAGGTTGCGCTGACGGATCATCGTTCCGGGTCCGCTTCGTTCCCTCCGGCTCGCTGTTCCGCGTGCCTCTTGGAACCATCTACAGTGTCCCTCTAAGACGCGCGAAAGTCAAAAGAAAAAGAGTACTTCGAGGCGGTTTTTTCACAGGTTTTTATCCTTTTAAAATCAATTGGATAACGCCTTCACGCTGTGGCTTTTCTGTGCATAAAACACAGACGTCCGAATCTGTTTTAATTAAAGCAGCCCCTTGCCACGTTTCGTGATCAGGCCGTTGATGTCCACGTAGAAGAAATCCACCACCTCTCCCACCTCCGCCGCCGCGCGTCTCGGATCCCCGCTCCGGATCGCCTCCAGAATGCGCTCATGCTTGGCGATGCTCCCCAGCCACCGCTCATGTTCATCCATCGTGTCATGGGTCCTCATGATGACGAAGGCAAACAGCGGAACCAGCAGCCGCTGCAGCATCTGCTCGAGCACCGGATTCCCGGTCTTCCGGCATAGGGTGAGGTGAAACCGCAAATCCCGTTCATAGAACGCTTGCAGGTTGCTGCATTCCACCGCCGAGCGCATATCGGCAATCACCTGGTCGAGTTCCGAGAGGTCCGGTTGGTTCTGAGCGAGCAGCGCCGCGGCCAGAGCTTCGAGAGCATTCCGCACCTGAAAGTTGTGAGGAATGTCCTCGGGCCGGATCAGCGTCACCCGGGCGATGCGTCCGTTGCCGCGGGAGACGAAGCCCTCGGCCTCCAAAATGTTCAGCGCCGCACGGACCGAGGACTGCGCCACGTTGAGTTTAGATGCCCATTTGCCCTCGACAATGGGTTCGCCAGGGGCCAGGGAGCCGGAGATGATCTCGTTGCGAAGGCGGGCAGCGACGGTGTCTTTGATGAGCGGCGCGGCGGAAGGGGCAAGCAAGTTGGCGATATCCATGAGAAGAGCGCTCCAAGGCTTGACAGGGAACGGCGGAAGTATATAGGATAGCACGGTAGTCTCCTCGCTCAATGATTTCAAGCGCTTAAGATGCCTATGCCACTCCGTCGGGATTTCCTTCGCCTCGCTGCTTCCCTAGCCGCTCCCCTCCTCTCCCCGCTCCCCTCCCTCGCCGCACAAGCCAAACGCGTCCGCATCACCAACATTGAATCCTACCTGCTCCGCCTCCCCGCCTCCTCCGCACGTCCCGTCACCTATCCCATCACTCGCGTTCACACCGACGCGGGCATCACCGGCACCTCCTTCATCGCCTGTCCTCGCGATATCCTCGAACGCTGGGTCAAACCCACCCTCGCCGGACAGGACCTCTTCGCAATCGACCGCCACATGAACCGCCTTCAGATGGAGCGCGGAGAATCCGGAGTCCAGATCTGGTCCGGGGTGGAGCACGCCCTCTGGGATGCCGTGGGGCGTGTGGCCGGCCAACCGGTGGCGCGCCTGCTCGGAGGAAATCGCGACCGGCTGCGCGTGTACCGCACCTGCGTATTCCCGGGCAAGCAGGATCAATCCGACGTCTCCTACGACACCCAGGCGGCGTTTGCGGTTCGCCTCAAAAAAGCCGGCTACCAGGGAATGAAGATCCGCGCCTGGCGGCCGCGTCCGCTGGACGATGTCGATGCGGTGGGTGTGATCCGGGCGGCGACCGGTCCGGACTTCCACATCATGCTGGACCGCACGGCGGTGCGGCCCGGATGGGTCTGGGATTATCCCACGGCGCTTCAGGTCTGCCGCGGCCTCGAGAAGCACAAAGCCTACTGGCTCGAAGAGCCGTTCGACGGCCACGACATCTATGGACCAGCCCGTCTCGCCGCCGAAGTGGACATTCTTATTACGGGCGGGGAATTAGCCAAAAGCAATTACGAATTTCTCGAATTTCTCGTAAATAAGACTTACGATGTGATCCAGCCCGATACGCGCATCTGCGGCGGCATCTGGTGGGCGCGCAAGATCTCGGTGCTGGCCGAGGCCTTTGGCGTGCCCTGTATCCAGCATGGCGCCTCCTCTCTTGCCCTGGCGGGCTACATCCAATCGGGCTGCGCGATGAGCAATTGCGAATGGCAGGAGATCATCGGCAGTGAGGAACTGCCCGAAGAGGAATGGGCGCCGGCGTTGAAACTGCTGCGCACGCCCCACGTTTTCCGCGTGGAAAACGGCTATATCCGCCTGCCCGAGCTGCCGGGCCTGGGCCTCGACCTGAATGAAGACGCCATCCAGGAGTACCGCCGCAATGCCTGATCTCAGCCGCAGGAAGTGGCTTGGACTGTCCGCGGGATTCGCCGCGCTCTGCTCGCTCGAAGCGGCCGTGAAGCCGGTGCGCATTCGCGACGTGGACGTCTTCGCCATTCACATCCCCATCACGAAGGAAGAAACCGAGGCTGGGCTCTACAACAGCTACAGCGTCGCCAAGGTGGTTACGGACGCCGGGGTAACCGGCTATTCCTTCGCCGGACCCTCGCCAAAAGAATTGCCCGCGGTGAAGCAACTCCTCGCCGGCAAGGACCTCTTCGCCGTGGACCAGCATCTGCGCGCCGGGCTCGGACGCTACGGCGGAGTGGAACACGCCATTTGGGATGCCATCGGAAAGATCGCCGGCCAGCCTGTCTACCGGCTGCTGGGAGGCGCCGGCGATCGCGTCCGCGCCTACATCACGTGTGTCTGGAAGGGCAATGCGGACCAGGCGCAGGTCCCCTATCGCGACCAGGTGGAACAGGCGCTGCGCATCCAAAAGGCCGGATTCCACGGCATGAAGATTCGCGCCTGGCGGCCGAAACCGATGGATGACGTCGAGGTGGCGCGGGAAATTCTGGCGGCCACGGGCAAGGGCTTCCATCTCATGTATGACCGGACCGCCCATGCGCCCGTGGACATGGCCGGACAACAGATTTGGGATTTCGAAACAGGCCTCAAGGTGGCTAGAGGTCTGCAAGCGGCCGGCGCCTACTGGCTGGAAGAACCCTTCGCTCGGGACGACTACGAGACCCCTGCCCGGCTTGCCGCCGCCGTCGATATACTCATCACGGGCGGCGAAGGCTATTCGGGTCTCGAGCCCTTCCGCCAATGTCTGCTCCGCCGCACCTACGACATTGTACAGCCCGAAGGACGCGGCTCCGGCGGTATCTTCACGTGCCGCAAGGTCGCGATGCTGGCTGAGTCATTCCATGTTCCCTGTATTCTCCACGGCACCATGAGTCTGCTGCTGGCGGGATGGCTTCAGGCGACGCTCGCCATCGGCAGCCCGTGGCAGGAGGTGGCGCTGGTCACCCCGCCGCTGCTTCCCGCTGAACAATGGGCGCCGGCGCTGAAGGTGCTCCGCGGCAAGACCCTGTTCGATGTAGAAGACGGCTATCTGCTCGCGCCTCCATATCCCGGCCTCGGCCTGGATATCGATGAGGATGCACTGGAAAAATACCGGGTCAAATCCTAAGAAGCCGCTGCAAGTTCTTCCGTTGACGACGGGGGCGCGCCCAGGGCTTCATGCCCAGAGGGCGGATGGCGTTTCACACACGATTTGCGACAATCGTTTACCGCGTGATAGAGTGGCAGGCATCCGGTGGAAGTTGTCCCGATCCCAAGCAAGGGGGGGTGTTTCAGGTGTCTGTCCATTCATCATCTGATTCCGCGCTTGTGAATCTGCAAACCCATGGGTAAATCAAGTTGAAAGGTGATTGCTTATGCACCATCGATTTCTGATGCTGAATCGAATCATCCGTGCCCTGGCCGGCGTGCTGGTTCTCGCTGCCGTCATGATGGCCCAATCCGAGCGGGGCACCATCCAGGGAGACGTGAAAGACTCTACCGGCGCCGTCATCATCGGCGCCAAGGTCACGGTCACCAACCTGGACACCGGCGTTGCCGTTACGCTGGCCACCAACGAATCGGGCGACTTCGTCGCGCCGAGTTTGCAGGTGGGCAAGTACACAGTGCGTGTGGAAAAGGAAGGCTTCCGCCCGGCGTCGCTGGCCGGCATCACATTGAACGCGGCGACAAACGTCCGCGCCGATGTGACCCTGGAGATCGGCGCAACGTCCACGACCGTGGAGGTGCAGGCTGCCGCGCTGCAACTTTCCACGGAAAATGCGAAGACCAGCGCGGCCGTCACCAACAAATTGGTGGACGAACTCCCGCTGGTGGTGAGCGGAACTCTTCGCAGCCCGTTTGACCTGGCATCGCTCACGCCGGAATCGAAGAATCTCGGCGGCGACAACGGCTTCATGCTCGGCGGCGGCCAAGGCGCCAGTTATGGCACCAACCTGGACGGCGTTTCCGCCAACACGACGCGCTCGCTGCAAAAGAGCTGGGTCGCCACGAACGCGCCTTCCCTCGAAGCCATCACCGAATTCACGGTGGACACGAACGGGTTCAAGGCGGAATACGGCCACGCCGGCGGCGGCGTGATGAACTTCGTCTCCAAGAGCGGCGGCAACGAGTTCCACGGATCGCTTTACGAATTTCTACGCAACAACGATCTCGATGCCAACAATTTCTTCAACAACCGCGCCGGCATCAGCGTTCCGGTATACAAACAGAACGACTTCGGCGGCAGTGTCGGCGGCCCCATCGTCATTCCGAAGCTCTATTCGGGAAAGAACAAGAGCTTCTTCTTTGTCTCCTATGAGGGTTTCCGCAACCGCGCCGGAGCAACCGGCTTCTCCCAAACGATTCCTACCCCGGAGATGTACACCGGCGATTTCACGAACTGGGTGGACAGGAACGGCAAGCAACTGCCGATCTACGACCCCACCACGCAAGTAAGGAACGCCGACGGAACTTACACCCGCACCCCGTTCCCTGGCAATAAGATCCCCCAGGCGATGTTCGATCCCATCTCCGTCAACGCGCTCGCCGCCTATACCTCCAACGGAGCCTTGAAACCGAACACCGGCGCCGCGCCCGGAACCATTGGCTACGTCAGCAACAACTACTTCGTCTCCAACGGAACCAACGTCAGCCCGAACACCAAAATCAGTGTCAAGGGCGACCACATCTTCAGCGAGAAGCACCGCATCTCGGCCTACTATGGCTACAACCGCGAGTCCATCCAGCCGGGGCCGAACGGACCCCCGACGCTTCCCGGTCTGTACTCGAACTACAACGACCTTACCCAGTCGAGCGACGTGTTCCGCATGAGCTGGGATTGGACGCTCTCGGCAACCAAGCTGAATCACTTCTACGCCGGCGGCAACAACTGGCAGCAGAACCACGATCCCGTTCAGGCCACCGTCCGCAGCGGAATCGACTGGAAAAACAAGGTGTGTCTCGGCAATGTCCCCGATTGCGGGCAGAACCTTCTCAACTTCGATTTCAACGACGTCACCGGTTGGGGCGGCCGCGCCAATAACGGCAGCGAAAATACGATCTACAGTTTCAACGACGACTTCACCATGGTGCGCGGCGCGCACACGATCAAGTTCGGCGGGCAGCACCAGCGGAGCCATTACAACGGTTTCGGCCGGCAGTGCATTTCCGGCTGCGCTTCCTTTAGCTGGGCGCAGACGGGCCTTCCAGGCGCCTCCGGCGTGACCAACCAGACCCTGGGCGGCTCCTCCTTCGCCTCCATGTTGCTTGGCTATGCCAACGGCGGCCAGATCGACACCATTCGCTATATCGGACAGCAGTGGCCTTTTTTCGCCGGCTACGTGCAGGACGATTGGCGCGTGAACAGCAAACTCACCGTCAACTATGGTCTCCGCTGGGAAGTGCAGTTGCCGCCCGTGG
>JADLBG010000893.1 GCA_020847895.1 Bryobacterales bacterium | reverse complement strand
CGCAGCGCATCGTGAAAATGTGTGAACTTGCCGCCATTCCAGGCGAGCACTCCGCCCTTCTCCGTGCCCACCAGCAACTGTCCCGATTCGAGTGGAAGCAGCGCGGTAATATTGCGGTATTCCTGCCGCGCCGGCAAAATCTGCCGGAAACTCCGCCCGTCAAACACAACCAGTCCGCCGCCGCGCGTCGCCACGAACAACTCCTGTTCCCGCGCCCCCGCGACAAGTCCCACCGCAAGTCTTCTCAAGGGCGCCGGAGGAAGATCTACGCCGCAAACATAGCGATTCGTCACCGCTCCTTCCGCGCCGTACTCCCAAAGCGTGTTCGACGACGCCGCATACAGCCGCCCGCCAAACACCGCCGCGTCACGGAAACCGGAGGCCGCGGCAATGGGTTCGACGCCCGGCGCGAGGGCGCGGTCGAGAGCGCCAATCGTAGCCGGAACCTCCTGCTCACGCGCCACTTCCGCCTGCGTCTGATCGAGCGTCCGCTGGGCTCGCCACAGTAGCCGGCCACCGGCAATGGCTGCCAGCGCAAGCCCGGTCCAGGCGATGGATTTCGATCCCCAGAAGCGGGCCATTCCACTAACTATAGAGCATTGGTTGGTTGGCGGCAGCCCCAACGACGATCAGTTCGCTTGGGACCATCGACGCACCCGGAACTGATCCAATCACTTCTCCAGCATCCTGCGGAGCCCCTGCAACTCCTTGCGCCGCGCCGGGGATACAACCGGATACCTGATATTGAGGCTGTTCAGGCAGTCAAGAATAGCCTGCGAAATGACCAGCCGGGCGTTTTCCTTGTCGTCGGCGGGCACCACAAACCAGGGCGATCTTTTCGTGCTGGTCGCGCTGAGGCAGGCCCCATAAGCGTCCATATACTTGTCCCACAACTCCCGCTCCGCCAGGTCCGCGGCGCTGAATTTCCAGTTCTTTTCCGGCTCGTCAATGCGCAACAGGAGCCGCTTGCGCTGTTCCTCTTTCGAGATGTGCAGAAAGAACTTCAGAATGCGGGTTCCATTGCGGTGCAGATGACCCTCCAGATCGGTGATGGAGCGATAGCGTTGTTCCCAAACGCTGTCATCCTGCAAAGCCTCCGGTGGGAGATTCTGCCCCTCGAGGATCTCCCGATGAACACGCACGATGAGCACTTCCTCGTAATAGGAACGGTTGAAAATGCCGATACGCCCCCGCTCGGGAAGGCAGCGCGTTGTGCGCCATAGAAAATCGTGATCCAGTTCCTCGGCGCTCGGGCTCTTGAAACTGAACACCTGGCAGCCCTGCGGATTGAGACCCGACATGACGTGCCGGATGGCGCCATCCTTTCCGGCTGCGTCCATGGCCTGAAAAATCAGCAGCAGGGCGTACCTGTCGTCGGCATAGAGTATCCTCTGAAGGTCATCCATTTCGGAGATGTGCTTCGTCAGGATATGCTGATACTCTTCCTTCGACTTGTAAAACGGATCCACCATCGTCGGCCATTTCTTCAGATTTACTTTGTCGCCGGGCTTCACACGGAAATCGCTGGACTTGATCTTCACTTGTTTCAACCTCCAGAATCGACGGCTTCTATCCAGGATGCGGTACGCCGCCAGTTTGACACGGACATGGACCATAAACCAAGCGAGAGTCTGTTCTCCGCTTGGAACCGCGGGCATGGCGCGCGCCTTGGAGTGCCCTGGCGTGGACAACATATACCGCAAAATGTGACACACTACTCCTCATTACGAGGTACATCAATATGAAGTGGTTAGCTCTGCTGTTCACGGCTCTCACGGGCGCCGGTCTTCACGCGCAATCCGGCCGGCCGTACGAGCGCGTGATGCTCACAGGCCGTGGAACGCGAACCATGAAAGTGCCTGCCCTCGGCAGCGAGTTCGCCGTCACCTCCATGCGGCAGCAGGCGACATTGACCGCCGCGCGCGTGCTCCTCTCGGGCGGCAACGCCTTCGACGCGATTGTCGCCGGCCAGGCAGTGCTTGGCGTGGTGCAGGCGTTCTCGAACGGCATCGGCGGGGACGCCACGCTGCTCGTCTATGACGCGAAAGCGAAAAAGGTCTGGTCCCTCAACGCCGAAGGATCCGCGCCGAAACTGGCCACCATCGAGTGGTACAAGAAGAACCGCGACGGTCGACTTCCGCTGAATGACTCGCTGCTTTCCGGTACAGTTCCGGGAGTGATCGATGCCTGGTACCTTCTGCTCTCGCGGTGGGGTACGAAGACCTTCGGCGAGTTGCTTGCCCCGGCGATTGAAATCGCCGAACACGGATATCCAATCACCGAAGGCGAGGCCCGTTCCTGGAACACATCGCGGGAACTGCGCAAATATCCAACCACGGCGCGCCTCTATGCCCCCGAGGGTCAACAATGGCGAGGCGGCGAACTCTTCCGCAATCCTGGCCTCGCCCGGACCTTTCGCCGGTTGGTGGAGGCAGAGAAAAAAGCGGCGTCCGCAGGCAGGCTGGCGGGACTGCGCGCCGCCCGGGACCTCTTCTATAAGGGCCAGATCGCACGCGAGATGGCTGAGTTTTCCCAACGAAATGGCGGCCTCTTCCGCTACGAGGATTTCGCCGCCTACACGGCGAAAGTGGAAGAACCGGTTTCCGTGAACTATCGCGGCTACGAGGTCTTCAAGAACCGTTCCGCAACCCAGGGCCCGGCCGAACTGGTCACGCTGAACCTGCTCGAAGGTTACGACCTGAAGGCCATGGGGCAGAACTCCGCGCAATATATCCACACCGTGGTGGAAGCGATCAAACTCGGCATGGCCGATCGCGACAAGTACATGGGCGATGACGACGCTATCCGCATCCCCTGGGCGGGGCTGCTTTCGAAAGAGTACGCCGCCGGGCGCCGCAAACTCATCGACCCGGCAAAAGCATCACGGGAATTTCGAGCCGGAGATGCGGAGCGTTTCGCGCCGGGCTTCGAGCCGCTGAACCGGCCCTCGGACGTGGCCATTAGCGCTGATAGCGATCATGACGGCGACACCAGCTACATCGCCGTGGTGGACCGGCAACGCAATGCCATTTCGTTTACGCCAAGCCTGCACAGCGGACTCGGCACCAAGGTGGTGATGGGGGATCTCGGCTTCTCCTTCAATTGCCGTGGCGATTATTTCTCGATGGTGGAAGGGCACGCCAACGCCCTGGCGCCGGGCAAGCGGCCCCGAAGCACGCTTCAGGGCACGCTGGTCTTGAAAGACGGAAAGCCCTTCCTGTTGGCCGGCAGCCCCGGAGGCGATGAGCAGGTGGTTTGGACCCTGCAGACACTGCTCAACGTGGTGGATTTCGGCATGGGCGCGCAGCAGGCTATCGAGACTCCGCGCTTCTCGACGAAGAGTTTTCCCTCCTCGCCCTTTCCACACGAGATGTATCCCGGCGAACTGACGGTGGAAAGCCGCGTGCCTGAAACCGTCCGCGCCGCGCTTCTTCGCAAAGGACACGAATTGTTCGTACAGCCGGCGTGGAGCCAGGGGAGCAATGCGGCGATTCTCCTCGATCCGGCCACGGGGGCGCTCGAGGCGGCGGCGGACCCGCGGGTGCCCGCGGTGGCATTGGCCTGGTGATCCTTACGCCCGCCCGTTCACCCAGATCGGGCTCGACCAGGCAAGTTGTCCGTTCGCCTGCACGACGCGCGTGTAATACCAGTCCGCCGGCGCCCCTTCGCCAACGTCCTCCACGCGGATCCGCGTCTCAAAATGATCCGCGAACACCAACCGCTGGAGCATCGCGTTCTCTTTCGGGAATGGCCCGGAATACAGCATCTCGCTCGATTCTGCCAGTTCCCGCAGTGTCAACGAGAGTGCCTGCCTCGAGGGCTTTCGCAACTCGATGCGGATCTTCGATTCGGGCGTTCCCCGAAATTTCAGGACTACGGCTTTCTGTGAGCGGTCCTCTAACTGTTGCTTCAACGAGGTGAACGAGACCACGCGCACGCTGCGCTCCGTGCGATCCACAATCCGGTCGCGCCGCGATTCGTCGAGCGGGCCCGAAAGAAAACAGGTCTCCACGTTCTCGATGCGCCCGTTGTCGATCAGAATGTCGAACTCCCAGTCCGCGGTCCGGCTCCACCCGAGAGCGGGCCACGGCCCCCATCCATACTCGAAGCGCGCGAGCAGGGGTTGGTTCCACCTCTCCGGCCCGGGCCGGCGGTCGCACGGAAAATCACGGTGAATCACCCGGTTATTCTTCAACACCTCCACCCGGTCAATCTGGTCCCAGCCCTCCACGGCGACTTCGATGACACGCTCGTGCGAGTCGGGGAGTTCCTGGCCCATCACGCGCCCGTTCAGCCTCACATCGAGCAGGATCCGGTCCCCGGTCACCGCATAAGTCCGCCGGTTGCGCAAGGCGTCAAAGATGGCCTCGCGGCTCAACTCGGGAGCCAGCACAGCCGCCAACCCCTCCCCATACGCGCCTGGATATCCGAGATGGTCGTCAGTACTCGCAACGACGCCGAAACGATGCCCCTGCGCCAGCAGATACTGCATCGTGTTCTTCGTCCAGCGCCCGCCTTCCGTGTGACGGATGTAGGGATACGGACCCCGGTCATACTCGGCGCTTCCCCACTCGGAATACATCTCGAGCACCGGCGACAGCGCCGGATCCCGCTTCGAGAAATCTGCGCCCCGATGCCCCACCCGGTTGGCGGGATGATGCGGAATCATCACTCCCCGCTTTCGCCTCACATAGCTCTGTAGCTCTCTCAAATCATCCGGAGTGTGCAGTTCGACATCGAGTTCAGGAAAGACGATGTTGTAGTCGCCCGAGTGCGTGGAGTGCCATTCATACCCGGGAATGGGGACAAACTTGCCCGGCGCGTCGAACTCCTTCACCATGCGCACCACCTCTCCCCACCGCGCGCGCGTCACGGCGAATCCGTTGATCCACTTGTCCTCGATGCTTTGCTCGTAATGCTCAATGTCACCCCAGTGCGCGTGCGGTGTGAAGGCGAAGAAGTCGAGGTGATTCCGCGCAATCTCGAAGCTCCGCCGCAGCGAGCCCTGGGCGTAGCCAATTACGTTGTGGTTGTGAAGATCACCGAAAAATACCTTGAACTCCGTTTCGCGGCCTTGCCCTTTCGCCAGAGCGGCCATCGCAGCCATCATCCATTCGCGCCTGGTCATGCAATCTCAAGAATACAAGTAGAAGACCCGCCTCAGCGGCGAACGGCTGTCACTTTGAACGCACGCTCCACACATTGAACCTGCACATCATGGAAGCCGGCTCGCTCGAGACGCCCGCCCACGGTCTCGGGATCCACCAGCACCATCGTGTCGCCGGCGTGCAGTAAGGTCATCGCGAAACTCTTCCTGCTGTCACAGGCCACGAACCGCCCGCCGGGGCGCAGGACGCGCAGCGCTTCGGCAAAAAGCTTATCCTGAAGCTCCCTCGATGGCACGTGGTGGAGCATCGTCAGCGAAATCGCCGCCGAAAAACAAGCATCAGGGAACGGCATTGCCGTGGCATCCCCCTGGACCACGCGCACGTTGCCGCCGCCTGGCCGCGCCGCCAGCGAAACGGCAAGCTTCCAATCAATCTCCAGCGCCGTCAAACGCCGAACACGCCGGCGAAGGATTTCCGTGGTGAGTCCGGGCCCCGGCCCAATCTCCAGCACGTCATCTCCCATATCCTGGCCATCGAGCACCCATGGCATCATCTTGTCTTCGAGGACGCTCCGCCACATCCCGGAGCGGCACAACAGTCGGTGCACCGTGTTCATGCCCCTCGCCTCACCGGCAATTCATCGCCTTGATCACCCCCCTGTGCCAAGTGTGGATTCATCCTACCACTCCTTAGCACACTCGCAGGCCCCATAGCGGTGAGTCTTCCGCTAAACTGGAAATTCCCCATCCCAGATGCCAACCCCGCCCAGCGTCCGCTTCGCGCGTGTCCCCGCCCTGGCCAAGATCAATCTTACGCTCAAGGTCCTCCACAAACGGCCGGATAACTTCCACGAACTCCGCACCGTCTTTCAAACCATCTCGCTCGGCGATTTCATAGACGTGGAATACCGCCCCGCAAAGACTACATCCCTCCACGTGGAGTGCACCCCCGAAATCCCCGACAACATCATCCTTCGCGCCGCCGCGGCGATTCTTCACGAGATGCGGCTGAAAGCGGAAGTGCGTTTCCGGCTGCGCAAGCGCATCCCGATGGGAGGCGGACTCGGCGGGGGCTCAACCAATGCGGCGTCCGTCCTGTTGGCCCTGCCGGCGCTGGTCGGCAAACGAGTCCCCATCGACAGGCTCACTCACATTGCGGCTGCCCTGGGCAGCGACGTGCCGTTTTTCCTCTGCGGCGGAACCGCGCTCGGGCTCAGCCGGGGTGAGGAACTGTATGCCTTTCCCGAGCCCAGGGTTTCCCACGGGCTACTGATAACGCCGCGCATCCACGTCTCCACGCCACAGGCTTTCCACCGCTTGGGAAGGCATTTGACGGTAACCCCGGAATCGCGTATCATTAATAATTTCCAGTCGTTTAGCTGGGAAGTTGGGGATAATCTTCCGGCGTGGTCCTGGCGGGGTTTTTGCCAGAATGACTTCGAAGAAGTCGTTTTTGCACAACACCCTGAAATCCGGCGGTTGAAGAAGAAGTTGATCTCGGCGGGAGCGTCCGTGGCACTGATGACCGGCAGCGGATCCGCCGTCTTCGGATTCTTCCCTGGCCGCCCGGACGCAGTTGCCGCCGCCAAGGCGTTCCCCAATCTCGAGTCTGTTGTCTTTCGAACTGTCAAACGCGCCCGGTATCGTTCCCTGTGGTGGGAATGTTTGGAGGCGCACGCTCTGGAACACACATGGCCGCCCCTAAGCCGGTACGCAGAATGAGTTTCGACCGCCTCAGAATTTTCACCGGGAACGCCAATCCCGCGCTGGCGAGAGCCATTTGCCAGCATCTTTCCTGTTCGCTTGCCGCCTCGGAAGTGAAGACGTTTTCCGACGGCGAACTGCACGTCCAAATCAACGAAAATGTCCGCGGAGCTGATGTGTTCGTGGTGCAGCCCACCTGTACGCCGGTGGACAAGCACATCATGGAACTCCTGCTGATGATCGATGCGCTCAAGCGAGCCTCAGCGGACCGCATCACGGCAGTGTTACCCTATTATGGATACGCGCGTCAGGACCGGAAGGACAAACCCAGGGTTCCCATTTCGGCAAAGCTGGTCGCCAGTCTGTTCGAACGGGCCGGGGCCAACCGGATTCTGGCTTTGGATCTTCACGCGGCGCCCATTCAGGGCTTTTTCGATATCCCGGTGGATCACCTCTTCGCCACGCCGGTGATGATCGAATACTGGACGAATGTGGACCTGCCCGATCTCACCGTCGTCTCTCCGG
>JADLBG010000892.1 GCA_020847895.1 Bryobacterales bacterium | reverse complement strand
AGCGCTACCGCAAGCAGTTGACCGGTTTCGACGCCGCGGCGATGCAGGCCCTGCTGAGCAACCCGTGGCAGGGCAACGTGCGCGAGTTGAACCACGTGGTCGAGCGGGCCGTGCTCATGGCCGCGGATAACGTCATCCGGCCGGTCGACCTCGCCCTCCGCTCCGGCCATGAAGGAGCGCCGCGGCTCGAAGACATGAGCCTCGAGGAGGTCGAATCCTTCCTCATCCGGAAGGCCCTGTCCCGCTATTCCGGCAATGTAAGCCACGCCGCCAAGGCGCTGGGGCTGAGCCGCTCGGCCTTGTACCGCCGGTTGCAGCGTTACGGTTTGTGAAGATCCTCGACCCCCTCCGCGGGCGCCTCGCCCAGCACGAATACCGCGTGCTGTTGACCTCCCTCGCCTCGGGATTACCCGCGGTCATCACCTCCCTGGCCATCCTCTGGTATGGCGATACCTATCCCCCGAAGGTGCAGTGGACACTGACCGTGCTCATCCTCGGGTGCTGGTGGGGGTTCTCCGCGGGGGTCCGCGAGCGGGTGGCCTCGCCGCTGCGCACCTTGTCGAACCTGCTTGAGGCGATGCGCGAAGGCGACTACTCCATCCGGGCGCGGGGGGCGCGCGGGGAGGATGCGCTGGCCGAGGTGATGCAGCAGGTGAACGCCATGGGGGCCACCCTGCGCGCGCAGCGCCTGGGAGCCCTCGAAGCGACAACGCTCCTGCGGAAGGTCATGGAAGAGATCAACGTGGCCGTCTTTGCCTTCGATGCCGAGCACCGCTTGCGCCTGGTGAACCGGGCCGGCGTCCGTCTGCTGGCATTGCCCGCCGAGCGGCTTCTCGGCCTGAAGGCCGGAGATCTCGGCCTGGCCGATTGTCTCGAAGGAGAGGCATCGCAGACCAGGCAGCGGACCTTTCCCGGAGGCGCGGGGCGATGGGGCATCAACCGCGCGAGTTTTCGCGAAGGTGGCCTGCCGCACCAGTTGCTCGTTGTCACCGACCTCACGCGTCCCCTGCGGGAAGAGGAGTTGCAGGCTTGGCAGCGGATTGTGCGGGTGCTGGGACATGAACTCAACAATTCGCTGACGCCGATCAAATCGATCGCCGGCTCGCTCGAGAGCATGGTCTCGCGGGATTCCCTTCCTGAGGACTGGCAGGACGACATGAAGCGCGGCTTGGCCATCATCGCCTCGCGCTCCGAGGCGTTGAGCCGCTTCATGGGAGCCTATGCGCGGCTGGCCAAGCTCCCACGCCCGCAGTTTGCCGCCGTCGAGGTCAAGGCGCTCATCCGCCGCGTCGCGAGCCTGGAAACGCGCATGCCAGTGGCGGTGGCGGAAGGCCCGTCGATGAGCGTGCAAGGGGACAGCGACCAATTGGAACAACTGCTGATCAACCTCGTGCGCAACGCCGTCGATGCCGCCAGGGAGACCGCCGGGGCCGTGCGCGTGCGTTGGGACCGTTTACCAGGCAACCTGCGGGTGGTCGTGGAAGACGAGGGGCCGGGGCTGTCGAATACAGCAAATCTCTTCGTCCCCTTTTTTACGACGAAGCCCGGCGGTTCGGGGATCGGCCTGGTGTTGTGCCGGCAGATTGCCGAGGCCCATGGAGGGTCGCTCACGCTCCAGAACCGCGAAGGCGCGCGGGGCTGCCAGGCGAGGCTGCTGCTGCCCTTGTAGCCGCACTTGCCCAACCTCCCCCAACAGGAGTACAACAGGAGTAAATCTGGAACCCGAGGATGCCATTCCATGAAGCTGTTTTCTATCTTTCCTTCCATGCTCCAATCCACTGCCGCCAAGATGCCCGAAGCTGCCGACCCCGACGCCAGGGCTATCGCGCGGATTGAGAAGTCCGGCGGCAGCGTCCGCCCCTTGGCCCAAAACGACGACCGCCGCGAGGTCAGCTTCTATCTCCAGGGTCCCGCCATAAAAGATGCCGACGTCGCCCCTCTTGCCACACTCCACAAAGTCGTCATCGTAAACCTGGGAAACACCGCCATCACCGACGCCGCCCTCGCCTACTTAAAACCCCTCACCGATCTTGAACAACTCCACCTCGAGAAAACCAGCATCACCGGCAAGGGCCTCGCGAATCTCAAAGACCTCAGGAAGCTCACCTACCTCAACCTCTTCGCCACCGAAGTCGACGACGCCGGCCTCGAACAACTCACCACCCTCGCCGGCCTCAAACACCTCTACGTCTTCCAGACAAAGGTCACTGACGCCGGCATTGCCAAACTCAAACAATCCCTACCCAACCTCGAAATCGTCAAAGGCTGGTAGAACCCCACTCCCCATCCACTCTCTGTGTGCTCCGCGCCTCGGCGAGAACCCATAAAACCTCAGCGAAACCCCCCTACCCCGGCAACCCCGGCGGCTTCGGAACCCCCGGCAACTTCGGAGCCGCGGCCTTGTAATCCGGCGGTATCTCGAAAGTATTCGGCGGCGGCTCCATCCCCGCGCACCGGCAATGGCAGATCTGCTCCCCGAAACTCCCCGTCGTCTTCGTCAACACCGGAAGGTGCAACTGCGAACTCGTCCACACCTCCACGGCTGAAATCACCCCCTGCGGCTGCGGAGCCTGCGGCATGTTCGGAGCCTGCGGCATGTTCGGCGGAGCCGGAGGCTCAAACAGGTACTTTTTCCCCTCCACCGCATGTCCTTCAATAAAGTTCTTCCCCAAATCAATCACGTTCGCCGGAGGAGCCGGAGGAGCACCGCCCGGCATCCCCGGCGGCGTGAACTTCGGCATCTGCGGCATCTGTGGCGGCTGCGGCATCGGGATCCGCTGCACTTCCTTCTTCACGTGATCCAGGATGATCGTCTCCCGTTTCTTCGGGTCCGTGATCACCGACGTATCCCCCGAGTCGACGCGCATCCGCCCTTCCGCATCCCGAAACATCTTCGATGGAAATTGTTTCGGATCCACATTCGGCTGCGCCGTCTTCAGCGTCGTGATGCACTCCGCGCACGCGGCTGGCAATTTAGTGGGAGGAATCTGTTCCACAGCACACACAGCTTACCATTCCCGCATCTGCCCCGCGCCTATGGCAGTCTCGGCGCCCGAATCAGCTCCGCCGGAGCTTCTCCAGTCAAAGTCTTCAGCCACGCCACAATCCATCCCGCTTCCTCCTGCGTCAGCTTCGTCCCCAACTGGTATTCCGCCATCTGCTTGACCGCCTCTTCCAACTTCCCAATTTTGCCGTTGTGGAAATACGGCCCCGTCTTCTCCACGTTCCGCAGCGAGGGTACCTTGAACATCATCCGGTCCCGCGCATTCTTCGTTACCTCGTACCTGCCCGCATCGCTACTGTCCGGATACGCCTTCTCCGCTCCCAACTTCTGGAAACTTCCGCCGCCCACCAGCGTCCCCGAATGGCACGACGCGCACCCCGTATGCATGAACGTGTGGAAACCCATCCGTTCCTGCTCCGTCAGCGCATCCTGATCGCCCTTCAAAAACCGGTCCCACTTCGAAGGTGTCACCAGTTTCCGCTCAAACGCCCCAATCGCCCGCGCCGCGTTATCGAAGGTCACCGCATCCGCCTCTCCCGGAAACGCCTCCCGGAATCGCCTCACATACTCCGGGTACCTCTTCAAAATTGCCGCCGCCTCGTCCCCGGAAACCAGCGCCATCTCCACCGGATTCAGCATCGGCCCCTTCGCCTGTTCTTCCACTGTCTGCGCGCGCCCGTCCCAGAACTGCGCGAACTCACCCGCCGCGTTGTACACCGTGGGGGAGTTGCGGCTCCCTTTTTGTCCGTTATGTCCCGTCGACGTCGGCTGGTTGTCCACTCCGTACGTCGCCAGGTCGTGGCAGCTATTGCACGAAAACTGCCCGCTCTT
>JADLBG010000891.1 GCA_020847895.1 Bryobacterales bacterium | reverse complement strand
GCGCCCTCCGCGTCGCCCGCGGATTCACCGGGCGCGACCTCACCATCAAGTTCGAAGGCTGCTACCACGGCCACGTCGATAGCCTCCTTGTCAAAGCCGGCTCCGGAATGGCTACCCTCGCCATCACCGACACCGTCGGAGTCCCGGCCAGCTTCGCCGCCACCACCATCGCCCTCCCCTTCAACAGCATCCCCGCCGTCGAAGAGGCCTTCGAAAAACACGGCGGTCAGATCGCCGCCGTCATCATCGAACCCGTCGCCGGAAACATGGGATGCGTCCCACCCCTGCCCGGCTACTTGCAGGCCCTCCGCGACATCACCGCCAAGCACGGCGCCCTGCTTATCTTCGACGAAGTGATGACCGGCTTCCGCGTCGCCCTCGGCGGCGCCCAGTCCCTCTACGGCATCCACCCCGATCTCAGCACCTTCGGCAAAGTCATCGGAGGCGGCCTGCCGATTGCCGCCTACGGAGGCCGCGCGGACATCATGTCCCGCGTCGCCCCCCTCGGCCCCATCTACCAGGCCGGAACGCTATCCGGAAATCCCATGGCCGTCGCCGCCGGCCTCGCCATGCTCCGCCACCTCAAGACGCACCCCGAAGTCTACACCCAACTCGAATCCCGCGCCGCCGCCCTCTGCGCCAACCCACCCGCCGGAGTCACCGTCAACCGCGTCGGCTCTATGTTCACCATGTTTTTCACCAGTGGCCCCGTCACCGCTTGGGACACCGCCAAAAAGTCCGACACCGCCCGCTACGCGAAATACTTCCACTGGATGCTCGATCACGGAGTCTACCTCGCCCCCTCTCAATTCGAGGCCGCCTTCCTCTCCGCCGCGCACTCGGATGAGGACATCGCCCACACCGCGGGCGCCATGCGCTCGTTTTTCGAGCAGCAATAAGGTGTCAGTCAAACTATTACCGGGCACAGCAGGATTGCTGGCAGGCAAGGTTTCCTATCGGGACGCCAGAAAATCCTCTGCGGGCTCCGCGCCTCAGCGAGAACCTTCTTCCTCGCCCTCGGGTGGACTCCAGACGGTTGTCCGGTCGGTCCCACCTATCAGCCATCAGCCGAAACTCTTTCCGGCAATCCCATGGCCGTCGCCGCTGGTCTCGCCATGCTCCCCACCTCAAAGCGCACCCCGAAATCTACGCCGAACTCGAATCCCGGGCCGCCCCCCCCAGACAATATATGCAGAGGGCTCATCGGCAAGACGTGCAGCGTTGGACAGCGCTGAAACCAATCTGCCGACCGGTTTGGCCGTAGCAGTTCCCCTCACACATACGGCGGCGGCTCCCGCTCCTCGCTCGCCAGCCCGATCCCCCACAACCTCCGCCCCGCAAACCACGCCACCGCAGAGAAAAATCCCAGACTCAGCGTGATCACCACCGCCCTTCTCCCCCGCGACAAATACCGCGCTTCCTTCGGCTCGGAATCGTATGTCACCACTCCCCGCACATCCACCGTAGCCTGCGCCTTCGGCTCCAGACGGTTGTCCACCACCACCACGTAATCCCCAGGCGTCGCCACGTAGCACTTCAACCGCCCGCTTTTCTCGAAACTGCTCGATGCGATCTCTTCCGGATCCCGCCCCGCCCGGAACCGGCTCACCTCGCTCTCCGGCATCACCGCGATCCGCACTCCCGCGCCGCCCTTCCGCACCTCGTATTCCAACTCCACCGTCGCCGGACGGTTCTTCACCGCCAGCGGCAGCGCTTCAAAGTCCGCCGCCGGTACGCGCAGAATGCGCTCGAAGCGAACCGGAGCCGGACCGGCAGCCGCCAGCAGCAGGGCCAGCAGGATCACGGCTTCTCCTGATACACGATGCGCCCGCCCACCACGGTCATCCGTACATGCGTCTTCAAAATCTGTGCCGGCGGAATCGTCATGATGTCCGCCGAAAGCATCACGAAATCCGCAAACTTGCCCGCCTCGAGCGTGCCCTTCCTCTTCTCCTCGAACGCCGCATAAGCGCCGCCGATGGTCCAACTCTCCAGCGCCTCCTCGCGGCTCAGCCTCTGCTCCGGCATCCACCCTCCAGGAGGCATCCCCGCATGGTCCTGCCGAGTCACCGACGCATAAAAACCCCACAGCGGATTCGGAGACTCCACCGGAAAATCCGACCCGTTCGTGATCCGTACTCCCAGCTTGCGGAACCGCTGCCACGCATACGCCCCCTCAATACGCGCCGCTCCCAGCCGCTTCTCCGCCCATCGCATATCGCTGGTAGCATGCGTCGCCTGAATCGACGCGATGACCGAATACTTCCGGAACAGCGCAAAATCCTCGGGCGAAACAATCTGCGCGTGCTCCACGCGAAACCTCTTGTCATTGGCGCCGCCAAGCGCCGCGCCATACGCATCCAGCACCGCCCGGTTCGCCCTGTCCCCAATGGCGTGCGTGTTCACCTGAAACCCGCGAGCCACCGCCTGCCTGGCCACCCGTTCGATGTCCTCTTCTTTCAGAATAAGCAGTCCCCGGTTCCCCGGCTCATCCGTGTACGGCGCCTTCAACGCCGCGCCCCGCGAGCCGAGCGCCCCGTCCGCCACCAGTTTGATGCTGCGCACCGTCAGATAGTCCCCCAACTCCGGACCCTTCTTCAGGTATTCCTCCCATAGCTCGCCCGCCCCGCCGATCATGGCGTACACGCGAACCGGCAATTCGCCCGCCAGCACGTGATACGCCGTCAGTTCGCGCTCGCTCACTCCGGCGTCGTGCACCCCCGTCAGCCCCAACCGGGCGCACTCTTTCGCCGCCCTCAGAATCCGCGCCCTCACCTGTTCCGCACCCGTCAGCGGAATCTTCCGTGATACCAGCCCCTGCGCCCGGTCAATCAGGATCCCCGTGG
>JADLBG010000890.1 GCA_020847895.1 Bryobacterales bacterium | reverse complement strand
GCTCCAGCCGCATGTTGATCTTGATGGCTGCCCGGCAGGCGATGGAGGCGGCCATGCCCCGGCGCAGGTCCTCGAGCGAGACACGGCGCATTTCGCTTTCGGCGATCTCGAGAATCTCCAGCAGAATCCGTTCCGCTTCCGAAGCCGGAACCGCCGCCGGGACGCTTTTCACCGCCACCGTCCGGTTGCCGAACGGCTCCGTCTCGAAACCGGCCGCAAGCAGTTCCCCGGCGATGCGTTCGTACTCGATCTGCTGCGAAGCCGTAAGTTCCAGCATCAGCGGAACCAGCAATTGCTGCATCTCCACTTTGCCGGATGCCCATTCGCGCAGCACCTTCTCAAACAGGATGCGCTCATGCGCCACATGCTGGTCGATGATCCAGAGCCCGTCGCGCGAGGCGGCGATGATAAAGGAATCCTGCAATTGCCCCAGCGGGCGCAGATCGGCCAGCACGTCCATGCTCGGCGGAGCGTCCAGCACCGCCTCCTTCGGGAACGCGCCATGCGTATCGGGCACACGCAATTTCAAACGCTCCGGCGCGGGAGGCGCTGTGTTGTCCACGGCGATCGATGCGGGACCGAAATCCAAACGCGGCGCTGGGGATTGATGCGGGCGCAGCACGAATTCCGGCAGTTCCCGCCTCTGCTCCTCCGTGAGCGGGGGCGCGAACTCCTCAACAGCGCTCGTGTCGAAGCGTGCGTTCTGCATGCGTTCCGAAAAATCGGAAAACGGAAGTTCCGCCGCCGGTTGCGGTGTGCTCCGGACGGGAACGCTCGAAACCGGGCGGCTTCTTGTCAACACATCGCGAATGGCGTCGCGGACAAAATCATGCACGAACGACCCGCGCGTAAAGCGCACTTCCGTCTTGGCCGGGTGCACGTTGACATCCACCTCCTCGGGCGCACAATCGAGGAACAGCAGCGCGAACGGGTAACAGGCTGGTGGAATCAGGTTATGATACGCCGCGGAAAGGGCATGCAGCAGGAGCCGGTCGCGAATCAGGCGGCGGTTCACGAACAGAAAGATCGAATTGCGGTTCGTCTTCTGCACCTGCGGGCGCGATACGAAGCCGCTTAGATGAAACCGCGCCGGAGGCTCCTGCCCGCCCTCTTCGTTCACCGCCCCCGGAATCTCCCGCTCCATCATCTCGAGGTCAATCAGATCTTCCAGAATGCGAGCGCCAAAAACCTGGTAGACGCGCTCTCGCAACGTCTGCACAGGGGTCGCGCGCAACAGTTCCGCGCTGCCGTGCCGCAGTTCGAAGCCCTTGTCCGGATGAGCCAGGCTGTAGTGCGTCACCAGTGAGGCGATGTGCGCCATCTCCGTCTGCTCGGAGCGCAGAAATTTGCGCCGCGCGGGTACGTTGTAGAACAGATCGCGGACGGCCACCGTGGCGCCGCGGGCCAGCGCAAGGTCCTCGTAGCGGATGATCTTGCCTCCCGCGATCTCCACCACGCTGCCCACTTCTTCCTCCGCCGAGCGCGTCTCGAGAGTCAGCCTCGAAACCGAAGCGATCGAGGGCAGCGCCTCGCCGCGAAATCCCAGCGTGGCGATGCGGAACAGGTCGCCGGCCATGCGGATCTTGCTGGTGGCATGCCGCTCGAAGGCGAGCAGCGCGTCGTCGCGGAGCATCCCCGCTCCGTTGTCGGCAATGCGGATCAGACGCCGCCCGCCCGCTTCGATGTCAATCCGCAGATCCGTGGCTGCCGCATCCAGCGAATTTTCGAGCAGTTCCTTCACCACGGAGGCGGGGCGCTCTACCACCTCGCCGGCCGCGATCTTGTTCGCCAATTCGTCCGAAAGAACCTGAATGCGGCCCATTGGCTCATTGTATCCATTGGTTACAGGACAGCCGGGTTTGCGCCCACGCCCCGAGTGCTACCCTACGGGTTCACAATGAGGAAATTACCCTTTGCCCTACTGCTGGGACTTTCGCCGCTCACCGGCGGCGCGCAGGCCCAGACCAAGCTGCTGCGCTTTCCCGATCTGTATCAGAACGAGGTGGTCTTCACCTACGCGGGCGACCTGTGGAAGACCTCCGCCACGGGCGGCGTCGCCGCGAGGCTCACCGCCCATCCCGGCCTCGAGATCTTCGCCAAGTTCTCCCCCGACGGCCAGTGGATCGCCTTCACGGGACAGTACGACGGCGATGAGCAGGTGTACGTCATCCCGGCCGCGGGAGGCATTCCCAAGCAGCTCACCTACTACCCGGCGCGCGGCCCGCTGCCGTTTCGCTGGGGTTTCGACAATATCGTGACGGGCTGGACGCCGGACGGCAAGGGGGTCGTGTTCCGCTCGCTGCGCGACCATTTCTCCGTGGCGAACGGGCGGCTGTATGTCGTGCCGCGCGAGGGCGGGCTGCCGAAGCCGCTTCCCATGCCTGTCTCGGGGGCGGGAGATCTTTCCCCGGACGGATCAAAGGTGGTCTACTCTCCCCTCGACCGCGATTTTCGCACCTGGAAACGCTATCAGGGCGGCTGGGCGCAGGACCTCTACACCTTCGATCTCAAGACCTATCAGATCGAGCCTGTCTCGCACTCTCCGCGCACGGAACGCGATCCCATGTGGATCGGCGGCAAGATCTACTTCGCCAGCGACCGCACCGGCAAGCTGAACCTCTACGAGTTCGATCCCGCCAGCAGAAAAACACGCCCGCTCACTGAATTCAAAGAGTGGGACGTGCGCTGGCCGAGCAAGGCGAACGAT
>JADLBG010000889.1 GCA_020847895.1 Bryobacterales bacterium | reverse complement strand
GCCCCTCCTGCGGCAGATAGCCAAGTTTCGTTCCGCGCACACAGGCGAGTTCGCCCGAGTCGAGTTGCTCGAGGCCGGCAAAGATCTTCAACAGCGTCGATTTACCCGTGCCGTTACCGCCCACGATTCCCGCGCGGTCTCTCGGTCCCACCAGCCAATCGGCATCCTCGAACAGAACTTTCGGGCCGAACCGCTTGCCCGCCTTGATGAGTTGAATCATTCCCCTACTCCGGCTTGTGACGCAGAACGCGGCCTCCACGAGCTTCCGTCAGTTTGCCGTCTTCCACCATCACCACACCGTTCACCAGCACCCAGTCGAACCCTTCCGAGTACTGGTGCGGGTTCTGGAAGGTGGCCTTGTCCTGCACCTTCCGCGGATCAAAAATCAGCAGATCGGCCGCGAAGCCTTCGCGCACCAGGCCGCGGTCGCGGAAGGCAAACGTACGCGCCGGGAGCGAAGTCATGCGGCGCACGGCATCCTCGAGCGTGATCACTTTTCGTTCCCTGACAAATTCCGCCAGTACTCGCGCGTTCGTCCCATAGGACCGCGGATGCGGCATTCCGACTCCGAACTCCCGAATGCCGCCGTCACTCGCCACAGCCGTGTTCGGATAGCGCATGATGCGCTCCACGTCCTCTTCCCCCATCGAGTGATAGACCATCTGGGCGCCGCCCGCGGCGATCAGATCGAGCACCGTCTCTATCTCATTGGCCAGGATCTTCTCGCGACCCTTCATCACGTTGACTTCGCTGATGGTCTTGCCTTCATAGGAGGGCTCCGGCTTGAAGCCGGCCACGGTGGCGTAGGAATAGTCAGCGTGGCCCAAATCCTTCAGCTTCTGTTCCATCTCCACGGCGATACGCTTGCGCGTCTCGGGATTCGACAGGCGTTCGGCAACGGCGTCTTTTCCATCGGCCAGCGCCCAGGAAGGCAGAGTGATGCCGAGGTTGGTGCTGGAACGGTCATAGGGATATTGATCCACCACGACGTCGACACCCTGGCGCCGATACTTCTCCACCAGCGCCAGCGATTTGTCCGAGGCGCCCCAGAGGCGTTGGTTATCGATCTTGAAGTGCGACAACTCGACTCGCGCGCCCGCCTCTCCGCCCGCACGGACTGCTTCCTCGATCGCCTCCAGCACTTTCCCGCCCTCGTCGCGCATGTGCGAAGCGTAGACGCCGCCCATCCTGCCTGCGGGCTTGGCGAGCGCCACCACCTCGTCGCTGTTCGAATACGTGCCGGGGATGTAGATCAATCCGGTGGAGAATCCGACCGCGCCTTCGCGCATGGCCTGCTCCACCAGTTCCTGCATTTTCGCGATCTCCTCGGGAGTGGCGAGGCGGTTCGCCGTGCCCATCACTTCGCGCCGCACGGTATTGTGTCCGATGAGAGAGGCGACGTTGAGTCCCAATCCGAGCGATTCGAGCTTTTCGAACCATGGTCCCAGCGGCAACTCTGATCCGCCGCAGTTGCCGGTGACCACGCCGGTGACGCCGTCGAGCAGGTAATTGTCGCCGCGCGGCATCTTTTCCACGTCGCCTTCGATATGGGTATGGACGTCAATGAAACCAGGCGCGAGCACGCGTTCGCGCGCATCAATGACGCGATCGGCGCTCTTCTCTGAGAAGTGCCCGATGGAGGCGATCACTCCGCCTTTCACCCCGATATCGGCGCGGTACCAGGGGTTGCCCGTACCGTCAATCACGCGGGCATTACGGATGAGGACGTCGAAATCAGCGCCTATCAGCGCGGCGGAGAGGGACAGGAAAACAAGCAGCGGCTTCATGCCACGGGTCCGACGAAGAAGTTCAGAGCCTTGGCGATGTAGCTTTTCATCTCGGCGCGTTTCACCACGTCATCGAGAAAACCGTGATTGAGCAGGAACTCGCTGCGTTGGAATCCTTCGGGCAGCTTTTGGCGGATGGTCTGTTCGATGACGCGCGGTCCGGCGAAGCCGATGAGCGCTCCCGGCTCGGCGATATTGATGTCGCCGAGCATCGCGAAACTCGCCGTGACGCCGCCCGTCGTGGGATTGGTCATTACGCTGATGTAGGGGATCTTCGCGTCGTCCAGGCGCATGAGGGCGGCGGAAATCTTCGCCAACTGCATGAGACTGACGGCGCCTTCCTGCATGCGCGCGCCGCCGGAGGCGGAAACGATAATCAGAGGCGCTTTTTTCGCGATGGAGCGCTCGATGGCGCGCGTGATCTTTTCACCCATCACCGCGCCCATGCTGCCGCCAATGAATTTCAATTCCAACACGCAGAGAACGACGTGGCGCCCCTCGAGTTTGCCTTCCACCGAGAGCAAGGCGTCCGGCATTTTCAGCGATTCCTGCATTTCCGCCAGCCGCTTCTTGTATGGTTTCGAATCGACGAACTCGAGCGGATCCGTGCAGGTCAGATTCCTGTCGAACTCATCATAATCTCCGTCGAGCAGGAGTTTCACGCGCGAGGCGGCGTCAACCTTGAAGTGATGCCCGCATTGCGGACAACAGTTCAGGTTCTCGTCGAGCGCCTTGCGCCAGATGATCTGCCCGCATTCTTCGCACTTCTGCCACAAACCTTCGGTCTTGACAGAACGGTCGCCTTCGGGCTGCGGGGATACGCCGGGTGTTTTTCGAGTGAACCAAGCCATGGATGCGGCTGCTTATACAGACAACTCAACTTAAGTTAGCGCGGGTACGGATGGCCCCGCAACGTGGCGAAGGCGCGGTAGATCTGCTCGG
>JADLBG010000888.1 GCA_020847895.1 Bryobacterales bacterium | reverse complement strand
ACTGGGGCTCCATGCGCAGCGTGCTGTAGGCGACGTGGCTTGCGGAGAAGCATACCGGGACCAGAAGGTTTGTGGCTTCCGCGCGCTTGGGGGTGATCATGCGGTAGGGGATCTGATAGGGCTCGACGGGGACCTGCATGTCGCCCTCGTTCATGACGAAGCCGTCGGGCGTGAGGACGCGCTGGATGTTGTGTGAATCGCTGTTGTAGGAGCCCATGCCGATTGGATCGGGCTTCACGCGGTCGGTCTGGATGTCCTTCTGGGTCATGACGTATTCGCCGATCATACGGCGCGCTTCGCGGATGTAGAGTTGATGGGGCCAATGATCCGTGTCAGAGAATTCGTCCCTGGACAGGCCCCATCGGTTGACCTCGTCCTGGAGCGGTTCCGGCACGCGCGGGTCGTGGGCGAAGAACCAGAGGAGGCCCTTGGTGTATTCGACGTGATCTTCCCAGATCCCGGCGCGGCGCGCGTAGGAGGCGTTCGGGTAATCCCAACTCCTGCCGATGTAGTCGGTGGAAAAAGCGCCGTAGTTGTTGAAGTCGGCCTTGTGGTTGGGGATATTGGCGGGGAGGAAGAACTCGTTCATCCGCAGGGGATGACCGGCTTTCATCCGGTAGGCCTCGATGAGGCGGGCAAGCAGTTCGTAGCGTTTCGGGTCGTAATGTCGGGGCTTGGGATAGGGGACCCGGTTGGCGGGATCGTCACTGAGGACGAGGCGGAAGTTATAGGCTTGCACTTTGCGGTCCGCCGTTCCCGGGGCGGCGAGGGGTTCCGGGGAGATTTCGGGGAGCAGGTTGCCTTGTTCGTCACGGCCGGAAATCCGGACGGCGAACTGATGCAGCGGCGTTCGTTCGCGCACGCCGGCGAGGGGCTCACCGTATTGCCCGGCCGATTCGCGCCCCCATGTATAAGAGACGCCCGCCCGCGCCATGAGGTCACCTTCGTAGGTAGCGTCGGCAAAGACTTTGGCGCGGATAGCGGTCCCGTTCTCCATCATGATTTCCTGAACGGCGGCGCCGGCCTTGCGAACGCCGTTCTTCTCCCGAAGGCGGTGATGCAGCAGCAATTGGACTCCGGCTTCGCGAAGCATGTCGCGGAATATGGCTTCGGCGACATGCGGTTCCATGAACCAGGAAACATCCTGCAAGTAGCGCATGGTGTCATAGTGGACGCCGGCACGGAAGTAGAGTTCGAGGGCCATGCCGCCGATGACTTCGCGGCGGCCGACGTCGGTGCGCTGCAAGCCGCCGCTGGCCATGCCGCCCACATGCGCTCCCGGTTCGAGGAGGACGACTTTGAGCCCGGCGCGGGCGGCACTGACGGCGGTGGTGACTCCGGCGGCAGTGGCTCCGTAGACGGCAAGATCATAGGTCTGAGCGGCCGCGCCGAGGGCGCAGACGAGAAGAAGGAGCAATCGCATATCCGCTAACCAGTGTATACGCGAGCGTGGGCCGTATCGACTCTGCGCTACCATCGGAATAGTTCCCGTGTCATGGAGTTGTTTAGTACTCAGTTCCTGCTGGATATTCTGGCCATCGTTCTGATAGACCTGCTGCTGGCGGGCGATAATGCCGTGGTCATCGCCCTGGCGGTGAAATCGCTGGGGCCGAGGGAGCGGAAGGTCGGGATCGCGGTGGGCGCGGGACTTGCCGTAGCGCTCCGCATCGTGTTGACATTCTTCGCGGCCAAGCTGCTGTTGCTTGAGTTTGTCAAGCTGATCGGCGGCCTGTTGATTCTTTGGATCGCGGTAAAGCTGCTGGTGGACGATACTTCGGGCGGCCATGGAAGCAAGGAAGCTAATACGTTATGGCAGGCGATGGTGTACATCGTGATCGCTGACGTCACCATGTCGACGGACAACATCCTGGCCATTGCGGGGACATCGAAGGGGCACCTGGGTCTGCTGATTTTCGGTCTCGGCCTGAGTATTCCGTTCGTCGTCTTCACCAGCAACCTGCTGGCGGCGATCATGGACCGTTTCCCTGTGATTGTGGTGATCGGAGCGGCGATTCTGGGCCGTGTGGGCGGAGAGATGATCATGACAGATCCATGGGTGCATGCCATGGCTGAGCCCGCGAAGTGGGTGGAGTACCTGGCGCAAGCGGTGCTGGCTGTGGGAGTGGTGGCGGCAGGCAAGTACTTCGCCAAGAGAAGAAAACCCGTGCGGGTGATGAAGGCCGCTTCGGTGACGGCGCGAGAGAGAGCGTATCAGCCGGACGGGGATTAGGCGCCGGGTGGCGCGCGGGACGCTACGGTATGATTTGGTGGAGAACAATGCTCCTCCGATGGACCACGGCTTGCCTATTTTTCTGTTTTCTTCTTGACGGCGCGGAACCGGAACCGTTCGCGAAGCTATGCGCGGGATGCCACGGTGACGGCGGCGCGGGGACGGACCGCGGTCCGGCGCTGGTGAACAGCCGGAAACTGCGCAACCGGTCAGAGGAGCAGATTCAGCGGCTGATCCGCGATGGGACACAAGGCGGGATGCCGCCGTTTCCGCTCGCGGAGAGGGAACTGCGTCCGCTGGCGCGATGGGTGCATGGGTTGAACGCGACGGCCTACGATGTGAAACCGGAGGGAGACGGGAAGGCGGGGGAACGGTTCTTTTTCGGGAAGGGCCAATGCGGGAGTTGTCACATGGTGGCGGGGAGGGGCGGAGTGAATGGACCGGACCTCTCGGATGCCGGGAAGCAGCTTTCCGTGCGGGGTTTGGAGCAGGTTTTGGACAACCCGAACGCGCGAGGCGGGGAGCGGACGGCAAGCGGCTGCCCCGGATGGGCGTGGTGCCCGGAGGATCAATGGGCGGTGGTGAACGTGCGGCTGCGCAACGGATCCACGCTTCGGGGTTTGCTGCGGGGGAGGGGGAAGCATGATCTGCAATTGCAGACAACGGACGGACGGCTACACCTGCTGACTGATACGGAGTATGACGGGATGACGCGGGAGGCGGCGTCGTTCATGCCTCCGCTGAAGGCCACGGCAGAAGAGCGGCGGGATCTGATTGCGTATCTGAGCCGGCTGGGCGGGATTGCGATCGGGCCGCCGGCGGGAGTGAAGGATGACATACCGGAGGCGGCCGTCCAGCGCGTGCTGCATCCGGAACCGGGGGAGTGGCCGACCTATAACGGCACGTTAAGCGGGAACCGGCACAGCACACTGGCGGAGATCCATACGGGCAACGCGGGGAAGCTGCAATTGCAGTGGTCGTACGCGATTCCTTATCCAAGGCTCGAGACGACTCCGCTGGTGAGCGAGGGGATGATGTTTTTGAGCGGGCCGAACCAGGTGTGCGCGCTCGATGCGCGGACGGGGCGGGAGATCTGGTGTTATTCGCGGCAGAGGACGCCGGCGGGGAAGATCGCGGGGGACGCGGCTTTGGGTGCGAACCGCGGCGTAGCGCTGCTGGGGGATCGCATCTTCTTCGCAACGGACAATGCGCACCTGATTTGTTTGAACCGCATTACGGGCGGATTGATGTGGGAGGTGGTGATACCCGAACTGCCGGGCCCATATGGGTCGACGGCGGCTCCGCTGGTGGTGGGCGATCTTGTGGTCACGGGGGTGGCTGGGGGAGACCAGGGGATCCGGGGGTTTCTGGCGGCGTACAAAGCAGCAACGGGGGAACCGGCATGGCGGTTCTACACAGTGCCGAGGCCAGGGGAACCGGGATCGGAGACGTGGAGGGGCAAGGCGATCGATGTAGGCGGCGGGGCGACGTGGCTCACGGGGAGCTACGACGGGGAAAGCGGTCTGCTGTATTGGCCGACGGGCAATCCGTTTCCGGATACGGATGGGGATGAGCGGGGCGGGGACAACCTGTACACGAACTCGGTGGTGGCGCTGGAGGCGAAGACCGGCAAGTTGAAGTGGCACTTCCAGTTCACGCCGCATGACCTGCATGATTGGGATGCGACGGAGCCTTTGGTGCTGGTGGATACGAAGTTCCAGGGGCGGGAGAGGAAACTGCTGCTGCAAGCCAACCGCAGCGGGTTCTATTACGTGCTGGACCGGCTGAGCGGGGAGTTTCTGCTGGGCAAGCCGTTCGTGAAGAAGCTGACGTGGGCGAGCGGGATAGGGGCGGACGGACGTCCGCAACTGGTGGAGGGGAACCGGCCGTCTGTGAAGGGAACCAAGACATGCCCGGCGGTGCGGGGAGCGACGAACTGGTATTCGACGGCATTCCATCCGGCGACGAGGCTGTTCTATGTGATGGCGGTGGAAGACTGCAGCATCTACAAGCAATCAAAGCTGGGCGGATATGAGCCCTATCCTGATCCGGCGGACCCGCCACAGAAGTATCTGCGGGCGCTCGATGTGGAGACGGGGCGGATTGTGTGGGAGATACCGCAGGTAGGGGCTCCGGAAGCGAACTACTCGGGTGTGCTGTCGACGGCGGGCGGAGTGGTGTTCTACGGGGAGACGGGCGGAGGATTCGCGGCGGTGGACGCAAGGACCGGCCGCACGTTGTGGCACTTCGAGACCAATCAGGTATGGAAGGCGTCGCCGATGACGTATACGGTGAAAGGGCGGCAGTATGTGGCAATTGCGGCCGGCGGGAACATCTTTTCTTTCGCTCTGGCGAAGTGAGGGTCAGGAACGGCGGCTACGGTAACCGCCGCCGATTGCGCCGAGGTCGATGAGGACGGCGAGGACGACCCAGACGATGCCTGCTCCGCCGGTGGAGATTCCGTTGTTGACCATGTAGGCGTAGACGATGGTGGTGAGGGGCAAGAAGAGGAAGCCGAGGAGGGGGAGGAGCATGCCGTGGTAGGCGCGTTCGAGGAAGTTGCTGAAGAGGTAGAGCGCGACGATGGCAACGCGAGGGAAGAGAAGGACGAGGCAGGCAGCAAGGCAAGGCATAGCCGTAGATCCCCACTCTAGCGCACCGGGGAGAGGGCGGGATAGACTTCGACGATGGCATGGGGGGCGGGCTTGGGTTCGAATGGGAATAGCGCGCCCCAAATCCGCGGTGAGCACCGCGGGACGCATCACTTGTAGTTGCTGTAAGGGCCGGCGCGAGAGACGTCGGCGGCGGCGAGGCCATCCGCATCCCAAACGATTCTGCCGTCACGAATAGTGAGCGCGGCGCGCAGGCGCTGGCTGGCGGTGAGTTTACCGTTGCCGGAGTCGAGGAAGGCAAACTTGCCGTTTTCGAGAGCGATGACGGCCACGTCGGCTCCGGCTCCCTCGGAGAGAGTACCGAGGTCCGTGCGGTGAATGGCTTTAGCGGGATTCACGGTGCTGCGCTCGATCACCTGTTCGAGAGTCATGCCGATGTTGAGGAACTTCGACATAACGTTGATCAAGGTGGCATGCGGGAGCATGATGCTGCCCTTGTGGATGTCGGTGGAGATGGTATCGGGAAGAAAGCCCTGCCGGATCATGGGAACGGCGATGCGGAACCAGAAACTGCCGGAACCGTGGCCGACGTCGAAGAGGACGCCGCGCTTGCGGGCTTCCCACATGTAGGGCTCAACCTTTTTCCGAGCGTCGAGTTGCGGGGTGACGCGGCCATAGAAGTGGGTGTGGATATCGCCGGGACGCATGTGCTTGAGGATGAGGTCCTCGTAGGTGCGTCCGGGCTTCTGGCCGAAATCGACCATGACGACCGTACCGGTGAGGGTGGCGGCTTTCACGGCGTTGTCGACGGCGATCCAATCGGGCGGTTGGTAATGAGCGGTCTTGATGCCGACGATGAGATCGCGGTGTTTGTTGACGGTTTCCACAGCCTTGTCCACGTTCATCTGCCTGGGGTCGTTCTCGATTTCAGGGCCGTACATGCCGCCGGCGACGATGTTGAGAAAGGCGAGGACGCGAGTGTGGGAATGCGCGATGACGAGGCGGCGGAAGTTCTCGAAGGTATCGGCTCCGGAACTGCCGGCGTCGACGGCGGTGGTGACACCGTTCGGGAGAGCGTTGTGGTCAGGATTGAGATTGAGCCAGGCTCCCTCGGCATCGAAGTGGGTGTGGATATCGATGAGGCCGGGGGTGACGTAGTATTCGGAGACATCGATGACGGTACGGGCTTTCGAAGGGGGAAGGTCTTTGCCGACGCGGGCGATGGTGTGTCCGATGATGGCGACATCAAGGCGCTCATTGCGATGGTTGGCCGGGTCAATGACATGTCCATTCTTGAGGAGGATGTCATAGATCTGGGCGTGAGCGGAGAAGGCGGCGAGGAGGAGGATGAGGATTCTCATTGGATCACCTCATAGTTGCCGGCCTGGGTCCATTCGGGGAAGGCGAGGCCATCGGCGTCGTAGACGATTTTGCCGTTGCGGATGGTCAAGACATTTTCCAGTTTATTTGTTCCGAGCCGTTTTTTGCCCCAGGAATCCTTGAAGGCAAAGGTCCAGGTGCGCAAGGCGAGGACCGCGATGTCGGCGGCGCGGCCTTCGCCGAGCGTTCCGAGTTCGGGGAAGCGGTGGATGGCCTTGGCGGGATTGACGGTGGAGCGGAGGATGGCGTCCTCGAGGGTCATGCCGAGGAGCATCATTTTGGAGATGCAGTTGGGCATGTCGCTTTGCTGGATCATGATGCTTTCGGCGTGGAGGTCAGTGCTGATGGTGTCGGGGTAGAAGCCCTGGCGGGCGGCGGCGGTGGCGACAGGCCAGAGGAAACTGCCCGCGCCGTGGCCCATGTCGAAGAGGACGCCGCGCCGGCGGGCTTCGAGAGCGTAATCCCGCACCTTGCCGTTGAAGCGGGAGATGATCTCGATCTGGCGGTCATTGTACATGTGGGTTTTCATGTCGCCGGGGCGCATGTAATCGAGGAGCGTTTCGCGGGAAGAGCGGCCCGTGTTGCTGAGAATGCCCTGGTCGACCATCACGGGGACACCGGCGAGGCGTCCGGCTTCGATAGCCCGTTTGATGGCGTCCCAGCCGGGCTT
>JADLBG010000887.1 GCA_020847895.1 Bryobacterales bacterium | reverse complement strand
TGCTGATCGGAGCCGTGCCCTTTGATACAGCCACGCTGCGCAACGCCGGCCTGGCGGAAATGCTGCGAATCATCCGCGACGAGGAAGCGCCGCCGCTGCCGCGAAAGCTGACCTCGATGGGCGCGGCTGCGAGCGGCATCGCCGCGCGCCGCCAGACCGACCCGGCTGCACTTCGCCGCCTGGTCGATGGCGACTTGAACTCGATCACGCTGAAGGCGCTCGAGAAGGCGCGGGAGCGGCGCTATGCCACGGTGTCGGAGCTCGCCGCCGATATCCGGAGGCACATGGAGCACCGGCCGGTGCTGGTCTCGCCTCCGAGCCGGCTATACCGGACGCGCAAGTTTCTGCGCAGGCACAGGCCGGCCGCCCTTGCCATAGCCGCGGGAGCCGTATTCCTCGTGATGAGCGCGGTGACGGCATGGTCTCTTTCGCACCGCGATTCGGCTTCCAGACCCAAACTGACGGAGAAGGACACGATTGTCCTTGCGGATTTCGAGAACAAGACCGGCGATCCGGTGTTTGATGACACGCTTCGCCAGGGGCTTGCCGTGGAACTTCAACAATCGCCGTTCCTCAGTCTGATTGGGGATCAGCAGGTCCGGCAGACGCTGGCTTTGATGGGGCAGCCGAAGGACGCGCGGCTGACTCCTGACGTCGCGCGGCAAATTTGCGAACGAACCGGCAGTGCCGCGGTTCTGGAAGGCTCAATTGAAAGCCTGGGAAGCGAATACGTTGTGGGCTTGCAAGCGAAAGCCTGCAGCACCGGAAATATCCTTGACCAGGAGCAGGCGCAGGCGGCCAGGCGGGAGGATGTCCTCAACTCTCTGAGTCAGATCGCTCGCAAGTTCAGAACTCGGGTTGGAGAATCGCTTGCGACAGTGGAACAGCACTCCACACCGCTCGCCGAGGCCACGACTTCTTCCCTCGAAGCCCTCAACGCTTACAGCACCGGAATGAAGATAATCGTATCCGCCGGAGATCGTGGGGGTATCCCCTTCTTCCGTCGCGCCGTCGAAATTGATCCCAAGTTCGCGATGGCCTGGGCGAATTTGGGGCTCTCCTCCGGCATTACCGGAGAGTCCGCATTGTCGGCTGAGAGCGCCACAAAAGCCTGGCAACTCCGGGAACGAGCCAGCGACCGCGAGAAGTTTTTCATCGAGTTTACTTACGACCGGCAGGTGACGGGAAATCTGGAAAAGGCGTACCAAACCCTCGAGGTGTGGCTTCAGACTTATCCTCGCAATGACGGCCCGCCAAGTCCCTACGATTTGTTAGGAGGCTTTGCTGCCCAAGGGACAGGCCGATTTGAAAGAGGGATCGAGATGTCCCAAAAAGAAATCGCAGATCATCCCGAGGTTGTCTACGGCTATAGCAATCTTGTGTTCAACTGTTTTTTCGCCGATCGCTTTCCGGAAGCCGAGAGCACGATTCAGCTGGCCTCCGAACGCAAACTGGGGGGTACTAATCTCCAGATAATTAGATACAAGATCGCGCTGCTGAAGGGAGATCAGGACCAGATGGATCGCATAGTGGCTCTGGCCAAGGGCAAGCGTGTGGCGGAACACCGGCTGGCTCATGCGCAGGCCCTTGCTCTCGCCCGGTCCGGCCGCTTGCAGTCAGCCCGGCAGTTATCGAGCCGGGCGGTGGATCTGGCCCTGCAAGAGGACGAACGCGAGATGGCGGCGGGCTACCGGGCGGCACGGGCCGTTTGGGAAGCCATTTACGGAAATGCTACTGAAGGAAAAAGGAGCGCGATGGCGGCGCTGGAGCTTTCAAAAAGCCGCGACGTGCTGTACGCCGCCGGTCTCGCCCTGGCTCTGTCGGGAGACTCTTCTCGATCAGAGGCGATCGCCGGCGATTTGGAAAAGCGCTTCCCGGAAGATACCTTTGTCAAATTTACCTACGCACCGGTCCTTCGCGGCTTGGTCGCACTGAGGCGGGGTAAGCCGGCGGAAGGCGTGGAGCGGCTGCAAGACGCTCTTCGCTATGAGCTGGCGGTGAACGGCCTGAGCGCCATTTTTCCTCTTAACCTTGGCGGTTTGCACTCGGCCTACGTGCGAGGCCAGGCCTTCATGGCTGAGCACAGCTATGCGGAAGCGGCGGGCGAATTTCAGAAGATTCTCGATCATCGCGGCATCGTGGGCGCGGATCCCATCGGCGCGCTGGCACACTTGCAGCTCGGTAGAGTCTTCGCTTTGTCCGGGGATAGGCCCAAAGCAAAAGCTGCTTATGAGGCCTTCCTCGCACTTTGGAAAGACGCAGACCCCGATGCCCCGATTCTGAAGAAAGCCAAAGCAGAGTACGGCAGGCTGTAGTGATGGCGCTGTAACCTTTGGCTGCTCGATTCCTTAATCGCTTTAGCGAAAGGCTTGTGAGGATCAGAAGATGACGAACAGCCAGACGATGCACACCCTGCCCGGAAGATCTCAGTTCCCGACGACGCGGTGGACCCTGGTGGTTGCTGCCGGAGATCCACGGCGGAAGGAAGCCCGATCCGCCCTGGTATCTTTGTGTGAGAACTACTGGTATCCGTTGTATGCGTATGTGCGCCGGCACGGATATCCGGCCGACCAGGCGCAAGATCTCACGCAGGAATTCTTCACGCGCTTGCTGGAGGGACGATATCTCGATCGCGCCGACCCGGAGAAGGGCCGGTTCCGGTCTTTTCTTTTGACGTCCTTGAAATTCTTTGTGGCCGACGAAGAAGATCGCCGGCGCGCCGGCAAACGCGGCGGCGGGCAGCTTGTCTCTCTTGAATTTTCGTCCGGTGAGGAACGCTACCAACGCGAGCCTGCGCACGACGAGACGCCCGAGCGCATTTTCGAGCGGCGATGGGCGCTCGCGGTGCTCGATCGGGTTGTGGAGAAATTGCGCAGTGAGTTCGTTCAGCACGGCCACCCGGAGCATTTCGAGCGGTTGAAGATTTTCCTTCTGGGCCGGCCGGATGCGCCCTATGCAGCGCTGGCGCGCGAAATGAACACCTCTGAGGGGGCTCTGAAAGTGGCCATTCACCGATTGCGCAAACGCTATCGCGAACTTTTTCGCCAGGAGATCGCCGATACCGTAGCCGATCCGGCGGAAGTGGAATCCGAACTCCGGTACCTGGCGGCTGCGCTCACCGGGAGGTAGTAGAGCCAGCGCCCGGAAAAGACGGATGGTGGGCGCGACAGGACTCGAACCTGTGACCTCCTGCGTGTGAAGCAGGCGCTCTAACCAGCTGAGCTACGCGCCCTTGCGGCGGAATTCTTTATTTTAGAACACTCGGCGTGCGAAGCGCTACAAAACTGTCACTCTCTCAGGCGGCCACTTTGCTGAGCGAAAAGAACAGCATGTGATCTGATTTGGCGCGCAAATGCGCCTTCTCCGGTAAGGGAGCAAAAACACAATGAAATGGAAACAGAGGCTCACAGTAATGTTGTTGCTGGCGGGAGGGGTGCTGGCGGCTTTGGATGCGGCTTATGTCACCCGGCAGGCGGCGGGGGATGACGGGCCGGCGCCCATCGGGTTCGCCGTGCGCTAGGAACTTACCGTGACGGCGTTGCGCACAGGCGCCACCAGTCCCAGACGGTTGCAGACATCCTGGTAGATTTCGTCAATCCCGCGTGTGGCGTCGATGGTCAGCAGTATCCCTTTCTTACGGTAGAGTTCCAGCAGGGGCTTCGTCTTGTCGTAATACTCGGTGAGACGGACTTTCAGAGCATCGGGGTTGTCATCCACCCGCTTGGTGAAGCCGCTGCCTTCGCCGACCTTGGCGCGCAGCATGACGCGCTCGAAGACCACATCGTCCGGGATGTCGAGGTAGATGACGCGGTCCATGTTCCAGTTTTCGAACAGGTACTCGGCCTGGCGCAGCGTGCGCGGAAAACCGTCGAGCACGAAGCCGTAGTTCCAATCGTGCTCCTGAAGGCGCTTGCTCACCAC
>JADLBG010000886.1 GCA_020847895.1 Bryobacterales bacterium | reverse complement strand
TCCGTGCCCAGTCCATAGATCACCCACGCCCCCATCGCCGGAAATCCCGGAATGATGCGCCCCGTCATCATCTGGTACTGCGCCGCCGAATGCACCACCATGTCCCCGTGGCATGACCGGATCACCGCCATGTCATCCACCCGCTCCCCCATGCGCGGAAACAGGTCCGATACCTCGATCCCGCTCTGCCCGTACTTCTGAAAAGTCCTCTTCGTCCCCAGCAGCTTTGCTTCCGTCGTGACGAACTGATACTTCGCCTCCCCGAACTCCTTCGGACGCTTCTGCCCGTTCAACTCGTTCAACAGCGGCTTCGGATCGAACGTCTCGATATGGCTCGGTCCCCCCGCCATGAACAGAAAGATCACTGCCTTCGCCTTCGCGGTGAAATTCGGAGCCTTCGGAGCCAGCGGATTCGCATACCCCGCGCGCAACTGCTCCTGGTACAGCATCGTGGTGAATGCCAGCGAGCCAAACCCGCAAAAGGCGTCCGTCAAAAACTCCCGGCGGTTTCTTGTCAAGCGAATGTGTTGGGACATGTCAGTTCACGTAAAGAAATGCGTTCAGGTTGAGCACGGCGAGCGCGAACTCGCTGAGCGGTTGCGTTTCCAGAAACTTCACCCCGGCCGCCTTCTCCTTCGCGTTGGGCAGCCGCCCCGCCGCCAGCCGGAACGCTAGTTCCACTTGCTTCGCGGGCGACGCAGCCTCCCGGTCCAGCCGCGCCGCGAACGCCTTCGCCATTTCGTTCGAAAAATCGCCGTTCATCAGTTCCAGCGCCTGCGGAGCGTGCGTGCTCGATTCTCGCCGCGCGCAACTGATCTGCAAATCCGGAGAGTCGAACACCTCCATCATCGGCAGCCGCAGATTCCGCTTGTGCAGCAGATAAATACTCCGCCGGTCATGCTCGCTCACGTCCTTCGTCACCGCCCATTGCGACGGCTTGTACAACAGGTTCACCAACTCCTGATCCACCGGCACAATCACGCTCGGGCCGCCCGTCTTTCGGTTCAACCGTCCCGCCACCGCCAGCATCCCGTCGCGAATCTGTTCCGCATCCAACCGCCGCGCCGGATAATGCCACAGCAGCGCATTGTTCGCGTCCTTCTCCATCGCCGCCTTCTCCACCGGCGAGTCCGAGGACTGCCGGTACGCCTGGCTCATCACGATCAGCTTATGGATCGGCTTCATGCGCCAGCCATTGTTCACAAACTCGTTCGCCAGCCAGTCCAGCAGTTCCGGATGCGATGGCCGCATCCCCATCCGTCCGAAATCATTCGGCGTCGCCACAATCGCCCGCCCGAAATGATATCCCCAGATCCGGTTCACCATCACCCGCGCGGTCAGCGGATTCCGCGGATCCGTGATCCACTTGGCAAGCTGCGTCCGCGGATTCGGCGCCTCCGCCGGCAACTCCGGACTCCCGTCCGGAAGCAGCACCCCCAGCGGCCGCGGAGCCACCTGGTCCCCGCGGTTGTGATAATCGCCTCGCGCCAGCACGTAGATCGGCGTCGCCTTCGACATATCGTCGGAAACCGAGAAAATCGACGGCAGCGGCTCGGGAGCCTGATCCTCCGTCTCCTCGATCTTCGCCAGCATCCGCGCCCGCTCTTCGCCCTTCAGCCCCTTCAGCCCCTTCAACTGCTTCTTCAGGCTCTTCATCTCCTGGTCGTAGGCTTCCTTCTTCGCGTTCCACGCCGTCTGCTGCTCCGGTGTGGCTAGGCTCACGTTCTTCTCATGCACCGCCGCGAAGTACGCCATCATCCGGTAATAATCCTTGTGCCGGATGGGGTCAAACTTGTGATCGTGGCACCGCGCGCAACCGAGCGTCACCCCCAGAAAACCAGAGCCCACGATGTTCGTCATCTCCACCAGAACTTCATTCCGGCTCGACGCCACTTCCTGGTTCCCTGCGTTCTTTCTCAACGGCCCCATCCGCTCCAGCCCCGATGCGATCAGATACTCCCGGTTGTTCGGATCCATCTCATCGCCCGCAAGTTGCTCGGTGACAAATTGGTCGTAAGGCTTGTCTTCCTGAATCGACCGGATCACGTAGTCGCGGTACCGCCAGGCGTCCGGACGGTGGGTGTCATACTCGAATCCGTCCGTTTCCGCGAACCGCACTACATCTAGCCAGTGCTGCGCCCACCGCTCGCCATACCGCGGACTGGCCAACAGCCGGTCCACCACCTTCTCGTAAGCCGCGGGCGATTTGTCGCGCACGAATGCATCCACCTCTGCCGGGGAGGGAGGCAGGCCTGTCAAATCGAAATACAGACGGCGGATCAGCGCTTCTTTGCCCGCGGGCGGCGAGAATTGCAGAGAGTCCTTGTGGAGACGGTCGAGGAGAAAGGCATCGATCGGATTGGCCGCTCCGGTAACCGCCGGCGCAACAGACGTCGACCGTGGCTGAAATGCCCAGTGCCGCCGTTCGGCCGGCGTGAACTTCTCATTCCCAATCGAACTCGCGGCAGCGGCGCCCAGTGTAACCACCACTACCAGGAGAGATGTTCGAAGGTACACGAATTCGCCTCCTCTAACTCTCTTGTGTTTTCCCGATTATATATCAATCTTACTTATGGAGTGATAACCGCGGTCAGCAGCGGTCAGTTGCGGATCGCACTGGGCTCCGTGCCCGCAAGCGCCTGCGTCGCGTCGAATCGAATCGGTCATTTCCCATAATTTGACACCGCCCGTTCTATCCCCTCGCGCGCCGCCGCCAGGTCCTGCGCGTTCATCGCAGGCCGTACCGTCAGCCGTGCATTGAATGCCAGAAACCATGGTTCCGCCACTGCCGGCAATTGGGATGAGTCCGTCATGTCGAAAAAAATATATCCCGTGCGCTCGCCGTTCTCCTCGGTGAAATAGGCTGCTTCCGCCTTCATTTCTCCAACGATTCGTTGAATCGTGCTGCCCAGCGTCCCAGTTCGCGCGGCTGCGTTTCCTGTCTCAACGGGAATGGAAACTCTCATCATCATTCGCATCGGTGCGCCCCTCCAGGCGCCATCAGTATACACCCGCTCCATTTCCGCCACACTCCAGACCGGCGGCGGCCACGCCGTCTGATCATCCACCTGAATCACCCGCACATGGCAGCCCCTCCCATCGTTGACGCCCCATCCTCAAATGTGCTATCTCATCTGGCGTGCCAGCCGCCAAGCGCGCCTCCGCGCGCCCGTTGCTCCCCTCGCCGGAATCAGTCCGGAAGCAACTGGAACAGATCCTGGTCAGTCCTTCGTTCGCGGGAGCCGCCCGCTCGCGCCGGTTCTTGACTTACATTGTTGAGCAGACTCTGGCGGGCAACGCGGACAGTGTGAAGGAGACGGTCCTCGGTATCGACGTGTTTGACCGGGCGGGCGGCTTTGATCCGAAGATCGACACCATCGTCCGCGTCGAAGCCGGCAAACTGCGCAAGCGCCTGGAGGACTTCTATGCGCTCGAAGGCGTTGCTGCGGTACGCATCGAGGTGCCTAAGGGCAGCTATGTTCCGCGCTTCCATTGGAATGACACACCGCCGTTTCCGGCGGCCCGAAGCCGCCTGATGCGTCCGTTGGTTCCCGTGGCCGCGCTGCTGCTGATCGCGTACGGAATCTGGTGGGCGACCCGGGGCGCCAATTACCGGCACACGGCGCGCCTTCCATCGCAGTGCTTCCCCCGGCGAGAAGGGCGAATGCAGCAGCCAGGAAGAGCCGCATTCGTCCGGCCATCCGGAATTTCAGACTTGAGTCTCCCAAAACCCGGCCGGTGTACACCCAATAACAAGAGCGCGGACGCTCAAAACTCGACGCTGGTGACCCGCGTGCCTTCCAGGCGCACTACAAAGGGGGCGCCGTCACCGAAACCTTCCAGTTCTGCTTCTGATTCTTTCTTCAACTCGAAGCTCTTGCATTTGCCCTGGAGCACTTTCTTGTAGAGCAGGAAGACATCGCGCGCAGCCTGCTCGTCCTGCCAATCCGAGGCGTAGAGCAACACGGACTTCGATTTGTCTTTCTTGTCCTCCAGGATGCGGAATTCGGCGCCTCGCCATTTACGGGCGAGTTTGGCTTCGGCTTCACCGCCGTATTGCTGGAACAGTATCTCGTGATCGAATTCGCCGACCGTGCCCTCCACGACTCCGCTATATCCCTTGGTGGAAGCTTTCGGAAGCGGAGGCTTCGTGGGTTGCACCTTGTCGAAGTACTTGTCGGGGTGGATAATCTGCTGGGAACTGAGCGGCGGATTCCTGAAGACCTCGAGGAAGCCTTCCTTACCGAGTTTCTGGACTACCGCCTGCTGGAAGGCGAAGCCCTTGGTGTAGGGAAACAGCAAGGACTCCCGGAGGTAGAGGGGGACGGAATCGAAGACGGGGAAGGCGCCGGAAGAGGAGCCGGCCATGCGGCTCATGACGTCGACCATTTCGGGGGACTTGGTGAGGGATCCGCCCATGCGGGACATGATGTATTCGGACATGAGCCAGGTGGCCTGGCCTTCCATGACCGCTTGGCGGGCGAGGGAAGAATCGTCGCTCTTGCCCTTGAAGATATACTTCTCAAGATTGACCTGCGTATCCGCGAGGGCGTGCGCCAGTTCATGCACCAGGACGGGTTTCTGGGTGAGCGTGGCGTTGGTGTCGAGGACGAAGAGTTTCTTCTTGCGGTAGTCGTAGAAGGCGGCTGCCTGTTCGGTGAGCAGGTCGACGGTGGTTTTCTTGAGGTCGAAGCTCTTCGGCACGAGCCCGAGTTTCTTAAGCGAAAGCTCCTCGGCGTGGAGTTCCTCCGGTTTCACGATTTCCTTCATCCGCTCTTCGAGGAACTGCTTGAGGCCGTCCTTAGTGATGGTGTCCGAGTCCACCTTTTTCGGGGCCTTCCAGCCGGTGAACTTGGAGAGTTCGGTGAGGATCTCGTCCATTTCCTGGAAGAGTTCGGGTTTGGCGGTCTCCTGGGCGGAAGAGGGCGCAAGCCAGAGAAGGAGCGCGATCAGGATGGGGGTCAGGCGAGGCAAACTTCCTCCTGTTGATGAACCCAGGTTTGGAATGCGGGCATGGCAAAACGGAAGGCGATGCCGCCGGCCAGGCACAGGACCCCGGCGGCGAAGACCACCGGGCGCGGGCCGAAACGCTCGGCGAGGAACCCGGCGGCGAGGCTGCCGATGGGCAGCAGGCCGGTGACGAACATGGTGTAGAGGGCCATCACGCGGCCGCGGAACTCGTCGGGAATGGTGGTCTGGATCAGGGAGTTGCCGCTGGCGTTCTGGCGCATGATGCTGAATCCGATGCACATCATCATGAACATCGAAAGGGAGAACCAGGGCGAGAGGCCGAAGACGGCGAGCGAAGCGCCCATGAGGAGAGAACTCCAAAGGATGATCCCGGGTAACTGCCGGATGCCCTTGTGCCGCGCCAGATGAACCACTCCGATAACGGCTCCAATGCCCATGGCTCCAAGAAGAAATCCCAAACCGGCGGATCCTTTCCGGAAGATATCATCGGCAAAAAACGGTCCCAGCGCGAGTATGGGGGCGTAGCCGATGTTGAGCAGGCCGCTCATGACCAGCAGGAGGCGCAGTTCGCGGCTGCGCCAGGCGTAGCGGAATCCTTCCGCAAGGCTGCCTGATCTGGCTTTGCCGAGCGGGTTGTTGACGTTGGGCAGGCGCATGGAGGCGACGCAGGCGAGCATGGCAAGAAAACTGGCGGCGTTGATGAGAAAGCATACGGTTTCGCCGAAGGCGGCGACGACGAGGCCGGCGAGGGAGGGGCCGATGATGCGGGAGAGGTTGAATACGGCGGAGTTGAGGGAGATGGCGCTGATGAGGTCCTGCCGGCCGACCATCTGGATGAACAAGGTTTGGCGCC
>JADLBG010000885.1 GCA_020847895.1 Bryobacterales bacterium | reverse complement strand
TCGGTGAGGCGGAAGTGGCGGCCCTGGAACTTGTAGGTGAGCCGAAGGTGATCCACGCCGAGGCATTGAAGGATGGTGGCGTGGAGGTCGTGGACGTCCATGGGGTCGCGGGCGATGTTGTAGCTGAAGTCGTCGGTTTCGCCGTAGGTGAGGCCGGGTTTGATGCCGCCGCCGGCCATCCAGACGGAGAAGCAGCGGGGATGGTGATCGCGGCCGTAGTCGCTTTCGGTGAGAGTGCCCTGTGAATAGACGGTGCGGCCGAACTCGCCGCCCCAGACGATGAGGGTGTCGTCGAGCATGCCGCGCTCGCGGAGATCGGCGATGAGGGCGGCGGAGGGCTGGTCGGTCTGCATGCACTGTTTGGCGATGTCTCTGGGGAGGTTGCCGTGCTGGTCCCAGCCGCGGTGGAAGAGTTGGATGAAACGGACGCCGCGCTCGGCGAGGCGGCGGGCGAGGATGCAGTTGGCGGCGTAGGTGCCGGGCTTGCGGGCATCGGGGCCGTACATTTCGAAGATGCGTTCGGGCTCTTTGGAGAGATCGGTGAGTTCGGGGACGGAGGATTGCATGCGGAAGGCCATCTCGTACTGGGCGATGCGGGTGGCGATTTCGGGATCCTGGTAGTCCTGGAGTTTGAGGTTGTTGAGCTTGCCGAGGTCATCGAGGAAACGGCGGCGGGCTTCGGGTTCGTAGCCTTGGGGGTTGGAGAGGTAGAGGACGGGATCGGCTCCGGCGCGGAATTTGACTCCGGCGTACCTGGTGGAGAGGAAGCCGCTGGACCACTGAAGGTCGGCGAGGGCTTGTGAGCCGCCGAAGCCCTGGGAAACCATGACGACGAAGGCGGGCAGGTCCTGGTTCTCGCTGCCGAGTCCGTAGGCGATCCAGGAGCCGATGCTGGGGCGGCCGGCGAGTTGGAAGCCGGACTGGAAGAAGGTGACGGCGGGGTCGTGATTGATGGCGTCGGTGTGGAGGGACTTGACGAGGCAGAGTTCGTCGGCCACTTTCCTGGTGTGGGGAAGGAGTTCGCTGAGCCACATGCCGGACCTGCCGCTTTGTTGAAACTTGAAGATGGACGGCGCGGTGGGGAATTTGGCCTGGTAGGCGGTCATGCCGGTGAGCCTTTGGCCCATGCGGACGGATTCGGGGAGGTTTTCGCCGCGAATCTTAGAGAGGTTCGGCTTGTAGTCGAACAGGTCGAGTTGGGAGGGGGCTCCGTGCTGGAAGAGATAGATGACGCGCTTGGCTTTGGGAGGGAAGTGGGGGAGGCCGGGGAGCCCTCCGGTGGGGGACGTAGCGGCGGCATCGGAGTCGCGGGCGAGGAGGGAAGCGAGCGCGGCGACGCCGATGCTTCCGCTGGTTTTTGAAAAGAAGTGGCGGCGGGTGAGGAGGAGACGGCCTTGTTCCTGAGGGTTCATCGGTTCACTCCTTGGTGATGGCTTCGTCGAGGTTGAAGATGAGGCTGGCGACGGCGGCATAGGCGGCGAGTTCGCGTGGGGCGATGGAGGGGTCGGGTTTGGTATCGCCTTCGCTGAGGTAGGCCTGGATGCGATCGGGCTTGCCGGCGAAGTAATCCTCGTGGTAGCGGAGGTTGTCGTGAAGGACGGCGGCTTCGGCGGGGGAGGGTTTGCGGCTCATGATGAGACGGAAACCGTAGGCGAGGCGGGAATCGGGGTCAGGTCCGCCTTCCTTGATCATGCGCCGGCCGACGAAGCGGGCGGCTTCGACGAAGGTGACGTCGTTCATGAGATTGAGGGCCTGGAGCGGGGTGTTGGTGCGGTTCTCGCGGACGACGCAGGTTTCGCGGAGGGCGGAGTCGAAGTTGGCCATCATGGGTGGAGCGACGGTGCGTTTCCAGAAGGTGTAGAGGCTGCGGCGGTAAAGATCGGGTCCCTTGCTCTGCACGTAGTCCATATCCTGCATGACGAGTTCTTTCCAGAGGCCGGCGGGCTGGTAGGGCTTGACGGAGGGTCCGCCGAGTTTCTCGCTGAGGAGGCCGGCTTCGAAGAGGGCGCTGTCGCGGATCATTTCGGCGTTGAGGCGCTCACGGGGTCCGCGGGCGAGGAGGCGGTTATCGGGGTCGCGCTGGAGGAGTTCGGGAGTGTCCTTGGAGGACTGGCGGTAGGCGGCGCTCATGACGATCTCCTTGACCATCGCTTTCATGTCCCAGCCGGTGCGGATGAATTCGGTGGCGAGCCAATCGAGGAGTTCGGGGTGAGAGGGCCATTCCCCTTGCACGCCGAAGTCTTCGGCGGTTTTGACAATTCCCGTGCCGAAGATCATCTGCCAGGTACGATTCATGATGACGCGGGCGGTGAGGGGATTCTTGGGATCGACGATCCATTTGGCGAGGCCGAGGCGGTTGTTGGGGACGCCGTCCGGGAGAGAGGGGAGGACGGCGGGAACGCCGGGATCGACCTTTTCGCCCTTCTTGTCATACTGGCCGCGCTGGAGGATATGGGTCTCTTTGGGGGTGGGACTTTCGGCCATGACCATGACGGTGGGGAAGGTGCGCTCGAATTTTTCCTTTTCGAGGTTGAGTTCGGTGAGGCGCTTCCATTCGAGGCGCGTCTGTTCGGGGGCCGCGTTGTCGAGGAAGTACCAGCGGAGTTGACGCTGCTCCGCTTCGGTGCGCGAGGATTGGGGCCTGGCGGCGATTTCGTTGAGGGATTCGCCGAGAGCGAGGGATCCGATTTCATCGGGGGAGAGGACGGTGGAGTAGATGCGGACATCGTCGATGCGGCCGCGGAAACGTTGTTCCGGGCCGTTGCCGGCTCCGATGCGGAAGGGCACGGAGAAGGAGCGGCCGGCGTTGCGGAAGGGGCGGTAGAGGGTATCGAGGAGGACCCTGACCTTGGCGGGCTTGCCGTCGAGGTAGAGGGTGAGTCCTTCGGCCATGCGGGAGCCGGTATAGGTGAGGGCGACGTGATACCAGCGTCTGGGCTGGATCTTTTCTTCGGTTTCGTAACGGATGGCGTCGTCGGCCCAATTGTTGGTCATGGTGACGAAGAGCTTGCCGTCCTGGAGATGGATGCCGTAGCCCTTGCCGGTGGGGGAATCGGACTGGCGGGTGAGGATGCTGCACGGCTGATCGCCGCATTCGGAGGAGAACCAGCCGGAAACGGTGAAGCGCTCATCGATGTCGAACTGGCCGGCTTTGGGGATCTCGAGGTAGGAATTACCGTCGAAGGCGACGGCTTTGCCGATGCGGCCGGGGACGATGGAGGGGTTACCGGAGTGGGCGGGGAGGTTGTCATCGAGGTCCCAGGCGGCGTCGCGGAGGGTGACGGGGGCCCAGTAGGCCGGGGGTTGGGCGGCGAGTTGCTGTTCCCAGGAAGACTGGGCTTTGGCGGTGGCGGCGGCGTGGCGGGCCAAGGCTGCGCCGGCGGCGGAGATTTTCGCATCGATGGCCAGTAGCTGGCGCTGTTGTTCCTGAGTGGGGGCGGGAATGAGAGGGGGCGAGTTGCCGTATTTCATGGCGCGTCCGAGTTCGGGGACGTTGTTGAAGTAGGCGAAGAAGCGGTAGAACTCCTTTTGGGTGAAGGGATCGTACTTGTGGTTGTGGCAGCGGGCGCAGCCGAGGGTGACGCCGAGGAAGACGGCGGAGGTGGTTTCGACGCGATCGACGACGTATTCGACGGCGTACTCTTCGGGGATGATGCCGTCTTCGGTATTGGCGCGGTGGTTGCGGTTGAAGCCGGTGGCGATGACCTGATTCAAGGTGTGGCGGGGAAGGAGGTCGCCGGCGATCTGTTCGACGGTGAACTGGTCGAAGGGCTTGTTCCGGTTGAAGGAATCGATGACGTAGTCACGCCAGCGCCACATAACGCGTTCGCCGTCGAACTGATAGCCGTTGGTATCGGCGTAGCGGGCGGCGTCGAGCCAGCGAATGGCCATGCGTTCGCCGTAGCGGGGGGAGTGGAGGAGGCGGTCGACGACTTTTTCGTAGGCGTTGGGGGATTTGTCGGAAAGGAAGGCGTCGATTTCGGCGGGTGACGGAGGGAGGCCGGTGATGTCGAGGGAGACGCGGCGGAGGAGGGTTTCGCGGCCGGCTTCCGGGGAGGGCTTGAGGCCTTCCTGTTCGAGGCGGGCGAGGATGAAGCGGTCGATGGGGGTTTTGGGCCACGCGGTGTCATGGACGGCGGGCGGATCATAGCGGACGGGGGCGAGGAAGGCCCAGTGCTTTTGCCACTTCGCGCCCTGGGCAATCCAGGAGCGGAGGGTGTCGATTTGCTTCGTGGTGAGGGTGTGGCCAGTGGAGGCGGGGGGCATGCGCATGAATTTCTTGTCGGTGGTGACGCGGCGCATGAGTTCGCTTTTTTCGGGGCTGCCCTCAACGATGGCGTGGCGGCCGCCGGCGAGGCCGGCTTTGGCGGCGGCTTCGCTATCAAGGCGGAAGGGGATGTGCTTGGCGGCGGCATCGGGACCGTGGCAACCGAAGCAATTGTCGGAGAGGATGGGGCGCACGTCGCGGTTGAATTCGATGGACGGATCGGCGGCGAAGGCAGACAGAGAGAGTAGGAGGAATGCACCTGCTTTATAGCCCATGAGAGTTAGTCTCATTATATAGTTGCCTCTGGTGGGGTGGAAGGCGGGGGATTTCGAGTTTTGGCGGAAGCGCGTTTGATAGACTGAAAGCATGGCGGACCAAGCAGTTGCGGCGAAGCAACCAACCGCGCCGGTATCCACGTGGGTTCCGTTAGTGATCCTGGCGTGGCTGGTACCCGGCGGGGGGCACTTCTATCTGAAGAAGACCGGGCGGGGGATTCTGTTGGCGGCGGCGGTTACGCTGACGTTTCTGTTCGGGATCATGATGCGCGGGGCGATGTTTCACCCGATGACGGGCGATCTGCTGACGACGATCATTTATTGCGGCGGGTTTGTGGGCGACATGGCGAGCGGGGTGCTTTACCTGCTGACGTCGTGGCTTGGTTACAACCAGCCGGAGGTCGCGGGGCATGTTCATGATTACGGGACGAAGTTTCTGGTGGCGGCGGGATTGATGAACGTGCTGGCGATGGTGGATGTGTTCGAGATCGTATCGGGGAGGAAGGACTGATGCCGAAGGTGAATTTATCTCACTTCGAGGCAGCGCTGCTGTTCGCCCTGTTTACATCGGTGGTGTTGGGCGTGGTGACGAAGAAGACGGACAAGGAACGGCTGATGTATGGGCTGCGGTCGTTCGCCTATTTCGTGGTGGTGATGTTCGCGCTTGGATGGCTGATGTATCTGGGGCACGGCTGAGCGCGCCCCAGGATGTGGGCGGAGGTTAGCGGCGTTCGCTCGAGGGCGGGACTAATCCGTTGAGGCGCATGTAGGTGACGATGTTGCCGTAGTGCTCATTGTTGTGGGCGGAGTTGAAATAGAGCACATTGAGCTTGGAACGGTCGCGGCCGAAGAATTTGACGGTTTCCCGGGCCTGGGCGTCGGTTAGGGCATCGTAGGCGGAATCACAATAGGCGAAGGCTTCCTTGACGGCGGCGGTGAGGTCGGCTTTGGCGCTTTTCGATTTCTCGATTCCGAGAGACTTTTTCTCACCTTTGACGGGCGAGCAGAACAGGTACTGGGCATCGGAAATGTGGCCGATCAACTGGGCGAAGGAACGGACTTCGGGGGTGGGCTTGTAGCTGTACTTGTCTTCGGGCATCTTCTCCGCGGCGCGAATGATGTTGTTGCGGATGCCTTCGTAGAGGACTTTGTTTTCTGCGACGAGGGGGTTTTGGGCGAAGGCGGCTCCGCCGTAGAGAATTCCCAGAAGGAGGGAAGTAAGTTTCATCGAGAGATCTCCTTGTTGGCTTATTGTGCCATTGGGAGACGGCGCGCGTACAGGCGATGAAGGACGGTGCGCGCCAGAATCCACAGTTTCGCCGCGGTTGGGACGGACACCCGTTTCCGCAACACCTCGTAGCCCCGGTTCTCGATGCGCTGCAACAGGTCCGAGTAGATCCCGACGATGGCCTGCAGCATGGGCCGCCCCTCCGGATCCACCATGGCGAGCAGCGGCATGGCCTCGCGGTACAGGGCGCGCGCGCGCCGGCCTTCGAACTCGAGCAGCCTCTTGAGAGCAGGCGATACAAGCGGCTCCCGGAACTCTGATTCGCTGACTCCGAACCGTCGCAGATCCTCGGCGGGCAGGTAAATGCGGCCGTTTTCGTAATCCTCCTTCACGTCGCGGAGGATGTTCGTGAGCTGAAAGGCGACGCCGCATTTCTCCGCCAGCGGCTTTGCATCGTCTCCGCGGAAGCCGAGGATGTGGATGACGGTGAGCCCGACCACCGAGGCCACGCGATAACAGTACTGATAGAGCTGGTCGAAGGTTTCCACGGGTTGGAAGCGCAGATCGGATTGCACTCCGTCGATCATGTCGTGAAAGTATTCGCGCGGAATGCGGTAGCGCGCCGCCGTGTCATGAAAGGCCGGCCACAGCGGATGTTCGGCGAACCTGCCATCGAGAGCGGCTTCCATGGCGGCCCGCCACTGATGGAATGACTCCTCGGTTTTCGGCCCCGGCTCGTCGCTCAAGTCGTCGCAAATCCGCATGAAGGCGTAGACGGCGCACATGGCCGCGCGCCTTTGCGCATCGAGAAGCAGAAACGAGTAATAGAAATTGCGGGCGCGGCCGCGGGCGGTGCGGGCACACCACGCGTAGGAATCCTCGAGAGAGATACTCATGCGGCGCGGGCAACCACCCTGATGAGAGTCTTGAGGAGCAGCCCGGCGCGCTCGGTCCTGGAAATCACGGGGCGGTGCGCGAGCACGTTGTAATCGAGTTGCACGATCTTCTCGAGCACCTTCAGCCCGCCCTGACTGAACAGTTCCACATCCACCGCCAGGCGCCGGTCCACGAGGTTCGGAAGCGGGAGCCCCTGCAAGAACAACTCCCGCGCCCTGGCCACCACTTCCGCCATGACCTTGCGGAACTCCGGGGTATAGCGGTGGGCATAGAGTTCCGCCACGGTGTAGCCGTGGCGGTGCATCACTTCGAGGGGTATGTAGACGCGGTCCTTTTCGAGGTCCACGGTGACATCCTGCCAGAAGTTCGCCAACTGGAGAGCGGTGCAGGTGGCGTCCGAAAGCTGCTGCCGCTGCTCATCGCGATAGCCGCAGAGATACAACACCAGCCGCCCTACCGGATTGGCGGAATAGCGGCAGTATCCGAACAGGTCCTCCCACCTTTGATAGCGGTTCACGTTCTGGTCCTGCACGAAGGCGGTGATCAAATCGGAAAACGGGGTGATGGGCAGGTCGTGGGTTTTGACCGTGGAGGCCAAAGCCACAAAGACGGGATGGGCGGATTTGCCGGCATACATATCCTCGAGTTCCTCGCGCCACCACTCGAGCAGACGCAGGCTCTCCTCGGGGTCCCCCATCTCATCTCCCAGATCGTCGGCCCAGCGGCAGAAGGAGTATACATTGAAGAAATCCTGGTGGAGGCGCTTGGGGAGCAGGAAGCTGACGACGTGGAAGTTCTCGTAATGATGGGTGGCCAGCCACCGAGTGTAGTGCGCGGCCTCGGCGGCGGTCCAGTTCCAGGTGGCGGACTCGGGATGATGGACGAACTCCCTGGGGGGGAGCAGTCTCGATTGGCCGGTTGTCTCTCCGGGCATGGGCGTCAGGGGATAATGGCGGTCTTCATGTGCCCGTTGTGGCTCATGAGATGCCGCATTACCTCGAGGAGGTTGCTGAGAGGCTCCTCGCGATTCACAAAATCGCGGGCTGTAATGTCCCCTCTGCTTACCGCATCGAGCGCTTTCCTGATGTGGCCCGGCGTGTGGTGGAAACTGGCCTTGCAGGTGATTTCCGAATAGTGCAGCAGGGAGGTATCGAGCGCCACCGCGCTATCGCTGGGGCAGCCGCCGAAGAAATTCACGACACCGCCGCGGCGAACGAGGCGAGCGGCAAGCTGCCAGGTTTCGGGCGTCCCGACGGCTTCGATGGCGACGTCCGCGCCCCGGCCCGCGGTGAGATCGCGAACGGCCGCGGCGTGGTCGATGGGATCGGCGGTGCAGAGCAAGTCCGTGGCACCCATCCGCGCGGCGCGTTCGAGTTGGGCCACGCGCCTGCCGATGGCGATGACGCGGGCGCCGAAGACCTTGGCGAGGCGGACGAACATGAGCCCGATGGGTCCGAGGCCGATGACGGCAATCGTTTCGACGCCGTGCAGGTCGCATTCCTCCAGTCCGCGCATCACGCAGGCCAGGGGTTCAATGAGGGCCGCGTCCTGATAGGTGACGTGGTCGGGAATCACGTACAGGTTGCGGTCGACAATTCGTTTCGGAATGCGGATGAACTCGGCATAGGCTCCGTTGTTGAACAGGAGATCCTCGCACAGGTTCTCCTTATCGCGTATGCAATAGAAGCACTTACCGCAGGGCGCCGAGTTCGCGGAAACGACCCGCTGCCCGACGTGAACATTAGTGACATTTTCCCCGGCGGCAACGACATCTCCCGCCAGTTCGTGCCCGAACAGCGCCGGCGGTATGATCATGCGGGCATGATACCCCCGGCGAAACACTTTGACGTCGGTGCCGCAGGTAAGAGCCGCGCGTACCCGGACCAGGACATCATCAGGGCCAATGTTGGGAACGGCGACCGGTTCGATCTGCAGGCTCTCTCTGCCGTACAGGACGGCCGCCATCATCTGTGTTTTCACTTTGTCGACCTCTGGGGCTGAACAATAATTTTCAACGATTTGCCATCCGGATGCAAAGCCCGGTCAATCCCGGCGGCGATCTC
>JADLBG010000884.1 GCA_020847895.1 Bryobacterales bacterium | reverse complement strand
GTACCGGCGTCTTCGTCTTCCCCATCGGCACCACCGGACTCAACCAGCTAGGCTTCTCACAGTCCACCCCCATCCTCGGCGCTTCCGCCACCGGCGGTCTCCGCCCCACCTCCACCCTCGAGAATCCTTTCCCCCTCGGCATCGAACGGCCCACCGGCTCCTCTCTCGGCCTCGCCACCTTCCTCGGCCGCAATGTCTCCTTCTTTAACCCCAACCCCAGCAACCCCTATTCCGTCCGCTGGACCCTCGACATACAACGCGAACTCTCCCACAATCTGGTCTTCGAGATCGGCTACACCGGCAACCGCTCCGTCCATCTCCCCATCGACCAGCAACTCGCCTACCTCCCCAGGCAGTTCCTCAGCACCCTCCCCTCCCGCGACCAGCCCACAATCGATCGCAACACCGCCAACGTCGATAACCCCTTCGCCGGACTCCTTCCCGGAACGAACATTAACGGCGCCAAGGTGCAGTTCAATCAACTCGTCCGCGCCTACCCCCAATTCACGGGCTCCAACCCCGTCACCCTTCAGTCCGCCAATGACGGCGGTTCCTACTTCCACGGCCTCCAGGTGCGCCTCGAAAAACGCTTCTCGAGCGGCCTCCAGTTCCTCGCCAACTACCAGTTCGCCCGTACCGTCGAAGAAACCAGCCGCCTCAACGACTTCTTCGGACCCGAAAAGCGCAACGGCTCCATCGACCGCCCCCACCGCTTCGTCACCAGCTTCAGCTACGACCTCCCCTTCGGCCACGGCAAACCCCTCGCCGGCAACGCCGGCCCCGTTCTCAACCGCATCATCGGCGGCTGGATCATCAATGGCATCTATTCCTTCGAAAGCGGCGCTCCCGCCGGCGACTGGGGCAACGTCATCTACCTCGGCGGCGACCTCCACTGGAACGCCCGCGGCGTCGACGGAGCCTTCGATACCTCCCGCTTCAACCGCGTCTCCAGCCAGCAACTCTCCGACAATGTCCGCACATTCCCTACCCGCTTCGGAAGCCTTCGCCAGGACGCCACCAACAACGTCGACGCCTCCATCATGAAGAACACCCACATCAAGGAACGCCTCATGCTCCAGTTCCGCACCGAGTTCTTCAACGCCTTCAACCACGCCGTCTTCTCCGGCCCCCAGTTGAGCCCCACCAACTCCAACTTCGGAAACATCACCGGCGTCACCAACCTCGAGCGCCATATCCAGATGGGCCTCCGCCTCACCTGGTAGCGGGGGCTCTCCTGGCTCTCTTCTTAGCGCAAAACCCGCACCCGGTGCGATTCACTGTCGCTGATATACAACACTCCGCCCTTCCCCGCGAACACACCGTGCGGCCTCGCCAACCGGCAATGCCCCGGCTCCGGTTCCGGCCCGTCCCCGCGTTCCCCATCCCCTACCACCGTCGTCAGAATCCCCGTCTTCAAATCAATCCGCCGGATCGTGTGGCTCTCCGTGTCCGCGATGTACACCGCGCCCTCCGGAGCCCATGCAATCGCCTTCGGCCCGTTCAATTTCGCCTTCCGCGCGTCCTCCCCGTCTCCCGTATGCCCCTTCTCGCCCGTCCCCGCAATGTGATGAAATGTCCCGCTCTTGGCATCCACCTTGTACACCGCGTTCCCCTCTCTCAGCACCAGGTAAAGGTTCCCCTCCCGGTCCAGGTCGATCGCCCGCGGCCCGTACACCGGTGTCCCCGCCGCCGGAGCGCCATCCGGCGTCGGCTTCTTCTCCCCGTTCCCCAGGTACGTCGTGATGATCCCCGTCTTCAAATCCACGCGCCTCACCCGGTGATTCCCTATGTCGCAAACCAGCAGCCGCCCTTGCGGATCAAACGCAATCGAATGCGGCTGCCGCAATTGCGCCTTCGCCGCCGGACCTCCGTCCCCGCTGAATCCCGCCTGCCCCGTCCCCGCCACCGTCGAGATGATCTTCGTCTTCCCATCCACCCGCCGCACAATATTGTTCTTCATCTCCACGAAAAACATGCTCCCCGCCTTATCGAACCGGATCTCATACGGTTCATTCAACGATGCTTCCCGCGCCGGACCTCCGTCCCCCGAATACCCCGCCTTCCCATTCCCCGCCACCGTGCTGATCGTTCCCCTATTCAAATCGATCCGCCGGATCACGTGATTCCCGATCTCGCACACATACAACGCCCCGTCCGGTCCTACCGCCAGCCCGTACGGATTATTGATCTGCGCCGAAATCGCCGCCCCGCCATCCCCCCCATAACCCGCATCCCCAGTCCCCGCGATCGTCCGGATCGTCTTCCCCTCACCTTGCGCCATCACCGACGCCACCGCCAACCCGGCCATCCATAGCCTGCTCATCTGCATAAGCCTTCGTTTCCCAGAGTATCCATGTACAACGATTCATCAGTCTATGCCCTATTCCCCCCTCGGTCAAATCCTCGATGGGGGCCACCCTTACCCCACTTTGCGGGGATTCCCTAACCGCACCAGTCCCCGTCATTGGCTGCAAGAATGCACGAAACGAAATCAACTGTCCGTGCGACTACTATTTAGGGCCCTCGATCAGCCCGGTTTGTGCCCGATTCGCGCGGTCTGCTTCTGGGCCAGTCACGTGTGCCTGACACAGGCCGGGAAAATCGAGGGTCCATCCTCATTCCCCATCGGCTATCCGCTGCGCGATCCCCGGAAACAACAGACATACTCCTCCCACTACTTGCCTCAGATGGATTCGCATCGTGTCATCGGGTTCCACGTAGGCCACGCTCAACATCGCTCCTATCCCAAACGCCATCACAAATGCGCACGCCGCTGGGCTCGATTTCATAATCGCTAGTACCTTGGCCACATCAGTCCTCCAGTACCACCATCATGAAAGTCCTATGTCTTTTTTTGATCCAGTCGTATGCCGCGTTCCAGCCCCGAAATCACCTTACCTCCCTCTAGGTGCTTCATAATGCCAATATGTCCCGCCGCCTCTTCCTCCTCTCCCTCCTCGCCTCCGCCTTTAGCTACGCCGCCGATCCCTGGATCGGCGCCTGGAAAATGGACCCCGCCAAGTCCCAGTTCCCCGGTACACCTCCGAAAGACGTCGTCCTCACCTACCAGCCTGACCCTAAAGGCTTCCGCTTCACCTCCACCGGCAAGCTCCAGGATGGAACACCCTACTCCTACCACTACACCGCCGCCCCCGACGGCAAAGACTACCCCGTCATCGGCCATGCCGGCTTCGACTCCGTCTCCATCGAATGGAAAGCCCCCGTCCTCGTCACGCGCTACAAACGCCAGGGCCGAACCCTAGCCACCCACGAGAGCAACTTCCACCGCGACCGCAAAGTCATGATCGACCGCACCGAATGGAAATCCCCCGACGGAGCCACCCTCACCACCACCGCCCACTTCGACAGGCAATCACCCTGATACCGGTGACAACCCATTCAAAATTTTCTTCCTCGTCCTTTCAATCACTTACAGCCCCCACCTCCCGGATGCCGGACCCCCCGGTGCTATGTATTGGTCATGATGAGTTCTCCCGCGCAATCCGAAGCCGCCCGCCGCAACGGCGCGCAGTCCCACGGGCCCGCCACGCCCGAAGGCAAAGCCCGCTCCTCCCAAAACGCCGTCACCCACGGACTCTCCGCCAAACGCGCCATCGTTCATCCCGATGACGTCCCAGTCTACGAGCAGTTCGTCGCCGGCCTCCTCGAATCCCTCAAACCCCAGGACGCCCTCGAGAACATGTTCTTCGAACAAATCGTCCGCGCCGCCTGGAACCTCCGCCGCTTTGCCGCCCTCGAAGCTCACCTCTTCGAGCAGGCCGGCCACATCGACCCCCTTCTCTCCGACGACCCCGCCATCCAAAAGAAGGCCGCCACCCTCTACCGCCACCGCGCCGACAACCAGCGCTCCTACAACCGCGCCCTGAAGGACCTCAAATTCTCCCAGAACAATCGCCTCGCCCGCGAGCAGTTCCCCAACCTCCTCCCGCCGGAAATGCCCGCTCTGGCCGACGCCGCCGCTTTCGCAAAGCAAACCCGGCAGGCCCTCCGCGGCCAGCTCCACTCCATGCAATCCGAGCTCGAAGAGGAGGCGAAAAACTTCCAAACCCAGTTCCAGGACCTCCTGAAGTCCTTCAACGCCTCCACCGTTTGACCATCGCCACATGGGCGGCAAGGATCTCGACGACCAGGTGGACGCGGTCAAATGGGCGGTGAAGCAATACGGCGCCGATCCGAAGCGCGTGGGTATCTACGGAGGCAGCTACGGTGGATTCATCACGCTGATGGCCATGTTCACACAGCCGGACGTCTTCGCCGCCGGCGCGAGCTTCCGTCCCGTCAACGACTGGGCGCATTACAACCATGAGTACACATCGAACATCCTCAACTTGCCCCAGAAGGACGCCGAAGCCTACCGGTTGTCCTCGCCCATCTATCACGCCGCCGGGCTCAAGGGCGCGCTGCTCATCTGTCACGGGATGGTGGACACCAACGTGCATTTTCAGGACTCCGTCCGCCTCGCGC
>JADLBG010000883.1 GCA_020847895.1 Bryobacterales bacterium | reverse complement strand
GTCTGCGCTCCTGACCGGCGCTCGATGTCCTCGACATGCACCGCGGTACAAGGGCGAAATCCGGTCTATTCCATCAGGTCTTGTATGTCGCGGCTGCCGTGGATGACGTGAAGAATGAGCGCGTCCGGGCCTTCAGCGCGATAAATGATGATGTATTCTCCAGCCCAAAGCTGCGCAATCGAGGCCGCAAATCGTGATCCCGCCGCCTGCCGATTTGCGGATACTGCCCGAGTAACCAGAAACGGTCCGTGATGCTGTCGATCAGCCGGTTGGCGGCAACAATGCTGCCGCTTTCGCGGGCGACGTAAAACCAGATATCGTCCAGGTCCGCTTCGGCCTCCGGGAGAACATGGAAACCCCTCTAACGGCTGTCCTCCAGGGCGTCGAGGCGGGCGCGTCCGCGTTGTTTAATTCCTTCCGCGAACTGCGCTGCTTCCTCCGGCGTCGTAATTCTGCGACCTTCTCCGCGGACAAAGGAAGCCTCGGACTGATCGACGGCGGCGAGAATTTCCACACGGCGGCGCTCCCGGCGCTCCCACAGCGCCATCGCATCCCTCACGGCGTCTTCCTCGCGACCATACCTTCCGCTTTCTATCCCCTGCCGGATAAAGGCTTTTTGATCCTCCGTCAGTTGCAGTTCCATGGTGTCGTTCCTTCTCTTTCCACACTACTGGATATGGGCTCGCATGTCACGGATTTCAATCCGGGGAGATGTCAAGAAACGAAGACAGAATGATGTTGGTATCGAGAACAACCCGGTTCTGGACGAAGGGAAGCGGCTGTCTCCGCGAACCTGACGGGTGACTGGACGCTCGAATCCTTCGTGCGGCAGCGGCGCGAATTTCTCGAGGAGCACGGAAGGGCGCCGAACCTCGAGGCGCTGCGGCGCCACATCGCGGACGCGCTGGCGGGGCACTCCATTCTGGGATCGAAGATTTCCAATCACTACATCAACGTGCACATCGACGCGTCCGGGCACGTCACGGCCTACGATGCGCAGCCGGCAGCTTTTTACGACGGGAGAGGCCTCAAGCGGCGATTGATGAGCGTCGGCCTGTTCATCCACCTGCTGCCGTAGAGCGCGCTAGAGCTAGCGGTAAGTCTTGTCATCGGCGCGGCTCAAGTCCGCTCCGTCATTCAACACGCCGATGGTCACGATGGCGAAGGTGAAGACCGTGGTTCCCGGCTCGAGGTGGCCGCCGAAGGCTTTTTCGGGATTCGCCAGGGTGATGTGGGGATGGAGCTTGCCGTTGATGACGTAGCCGTTCATGCTGATAATGTCGGCGGGCGCCGTGGGGTTTTTCACGAACATGTTCCTCGATGGGAAGGTGCGATTGCTCACCTGGTGGATCTGATAGCCCGTCACGGATCCTGCCCCGGAAAGGATCACTCCATTGCGGATCTTTTCCTGCTTGACCATCTGTTGCATTCCGGCGAACAGGTCAGTGTTGTACTTGAACCGCAGCACGAGGACGCGGTCGAAGCGGCCCTCGATGGCGTAAACGCCGGGCACCTTGTCGCTGTTGGGTTTGGCGTCCTCGGCGGGGGTGGGCGCGGGGTTCACTTTTTCATAGCGGGTCTCCTGGCCCGGCAGCGCGCAGGCGAGCGCGGCGAAGAGGATCCACAATTTCATACGGTGCATGATTCTCCAGTCTACTGGCGGGCATTCCATTGCGGGCGCCAATTTGAGAATATCTACATGGTCGCCTATGCACACCTCATCTTCTCTTTCAATGAACGGCATCTCCCGCCGGCAATTCGCGCGCACGTCGCTGGGCGCGGTTACGGCGGCGGCCCTGGCGGCGAAGCCGCCATCTTACCTCGTCTATCTGGGCACGTACACAGGACCGAAAAGCAAGGGAATCTATGTAAGCCGGTTCGATCCCGGCTCCGGGAAACTCGATCCCATCAAACTGGCCGGTGAAGTGGAGCGGCCATCGTGGGTCACCCTTCACCCGGGCGGGCGCTACCTGTACGCCGTGAGCGAACTGGGGAACAACGGGCGCGAACAGGGCGCGATCTCGAGTTTCGCCGTGGACAACAAGAGCGGTGAGTTGAAGTTTCTCAACCGGGTCAGCTCAGGCGGCGGCGGCTCCTGCCACCTGGTGGTGGACAAGACCGGGAGGACGATCGCCGTGGCGAATTACGGAAGCGGCAGCGTGGCCACGTTCCACCTGGAGGGGGACGGGAGACTGGGGCAACAGGTGTCTTTGCGGCAACATGAAGGATCGAGCACGAACCCGCGCCGCCAGCGCGGACCGCACGCGCACGCCGTGGTGCTGTCGCCTGACAACCGGTTCCTGTTTGTTCCCGATCTCGGCTTGGACAAGATCATGATCTACCGCTTCGATGCGGCTACCGGGGCGATCACTCCCAATGATCCGCCGTCGGCGAGCGTGAAACCCGGATCGGGGCCGCGCCACTTCGCGTTCGCTCCGAAAGCGCCGTTTGCCTATGATCTGAACGAAATGGGATCGAGCGTCACTGCTTTCGCCTACGACGCCGTCAAGGGCAGCCTGCGCGAAGTGCAGAACATCACGACGCTGCCGGCGGGATTTTCCGGAGAGAACAACTGCGCCGAGATTCAGGTGGATCGCGCCGGGAAGTTCGTCTATGCTTCCAATCGCGGCGACGACAGTATTGCCGTGTTTTCCATTCATCCCAAGCAGGGGACGCTGACCCATCTGGAGCGCGTCTCCACGCAGGGGAAGATCCCGAGGAATATCTCTCTGGACCCCACGGGCAATTACCTGCTGGCGGCCAATCAGAACACGGACAACCTGGTGACGTTCAAGGTGGACCGCAAGAGCGGAAAGCTGACGCCCACGGGACAGGTGCTGGAAGTGCCGTCCTGCGTGTGCATCGAGTTTCTTGCCGCCGGCTGAGCGCGATAGTTCAGCGCCATCCAAGCCCGAGGCCCCATTATAAGCGCTACAATAGCGAATCCATGGCCTCCACAACTGCGTCCTCGAAAACCGAGTTGCTTCGTGAAGTTCTGAAGACCAACGAAGGTATCGTCCGGCTCGCCCCGTGTTGGGTGCCGCGTTCGTTTCTGATGCCGGGCGGGCGATTGAAGCTGGACCCGCGCGACCTGTACGCGTATGGGGCGCATCGGGGCGGCATCGACGAGCGGTGGTTTTCCTCCACCACCAATGCCGCCAACGGCCCCGGCACGCCGGAGGACGAAGGGTTGAGCTACATAGACGTCGACGGGCAACGCGTGCTGCTGAAGACGGCCATCGAGAGCATCGGCGACGAGTTTCTCGGCTCGGATGTGATGCGGCGCGAAGGCGGCTGGAACCTGTTGTGCAAGTTCTTCGACAACCTCGGGCCCATTCCCCACCACATGCACCAGAGCGATGAATTCGCCAAACGGGTGGGGCAGAAGGGGAAGCCGGAAGCCTACTACTTCCCGCCCCAGTACAACTTCAAGGACAACAATTTTCCCTACACGTTCATGGGCTTCGAGCCGGGGACGACACAGGACGACGTGCGGCGGTGTCTCGAGCGCTGGAACGAGGGCGACAACGGTATTCTCTACCACTCGAAGGCTTACAAACTGAAGCCGGGCTCGGGGTGGCAGATCGACGCCGGCATCCTGCACGCGCCGGGGTCGCTGGTGACTTATGAGCCGCAGGTGAACTCCGACGTGTTCGGGATGTTCCAATCCATGGTGGAGGGCCGCTATGTACCGTGGGATCTGCTGGTGAAGGATGTTCCGCCGGAGCACCACCACGACCTGGACTACATCCTCGGCATGCTCGATTGGGAGGCGAACGTGGACCCCGAATTCGCCAAGCACCGCCTGTTCCATCCCACCCCGGTTCGCGATGAGGCCGAGATGGCCCGGGACGGCTATTCGGAGAAGTGGGTGGTTTATTCCACGGGCCACTATTCGGCGAAGGAATTGACGGTGCTCCCCGGGCGTTCGGTAACGGTGAAGGACGCCGCCGCCTACGGGTTGATCGTCGTGCAGGGGTGGGGCGGCATCGACAGGATGGAAGTGGAGACGCCTTCCCTCATCCGCTTCGGCCAGATGACGAAGGACGAGCTGTTCGTGACGGCCGCGGCTGCCGGGCGCGGCGTGACGGTGACCAACCGCAGCGATAAGGAAAACCTGGTAATGCTGAAGCATTTCGGGCCGGGGAATCCGGACGCCGCCGTTTTCTTGCGCAATAATTAAGGAGAATTTTCCGCCGCTGTGGCGGAAGGCCGCTCGCGCGGGTCTTTGAATTGCCGGCTGACGGCGGTGATTCATGAGATTCGAGCACCCAGGGCTGGTATCGCTCGTCTGGCTTTGCTTTCTATTCCGGTGCCTGTTC
>JADLBG010000882.1 GCA_020847895.1 Bryobacterales bacterium | reverse complement strand
CCGAGGGCAAGAGAATCACCTCCTATTTTCCCCTTGGCGAGGTGGTGGATGAGGACAAGAAGAAGAACCACTGGCTTTGGACCACGCTCAGCCATTCGCTGGAGGATTACGATTTCGACAGCTTCCGTGTCTTCATCTACAACGTCCGCCGCCATAGATACGAGACCGCCTACATTGAGCGCGAAGTCAAAGGATACTACCCCGTCCTGCTGAAAACCATCCAGGTCACGGAAGGCAGGAAGACGTTTGAGCAACCCGGATTCACGCTGATTACCGAGAATGACGACGGGCAGTTCTTTCGCCGCACGTTTGTCTTTCAAGGCTATCGCGTGAGGATGGTTCAGAAAGAAGCAGTCGACAAACCAGTCAACCCGGCGAATGACTTCGCCGCTCCTGCTTCTTCCCCTCCGCCACCACCACCGCCTAGCGCGTCGCTCTGGTCGCGAATCAAGTCGCTGGTAACCCGCCGGTAACCCCGCGCCTACCTGCTCATTCCGCTCAATATACAGCCTGCCCTCTAGAGCGGCGGCCGAAATCGCGCAGTACCATGGTGGTTAGGTGCGACTGAAAAACAAATTATCACTGAGAGAAGACATGCATGTGGGCGCACAACAACACTCCTGTCCGGGCCCTGCTTTTGGGCCTGGCGATATGTGAACTCTGCCCTTCGCAGACTGTTCTCAATACCTTGCGTTTTCACATCCTCGGCTCGGATTTGGCCGTCTTCGAGTCAGAGGAAAAACGTACCGATCTCCGCTGCGAAGCCGCCGCTGTCAATCCTCAACTCGACTTTGACCTCCGGGCGCACGTTGGATACAACGTCCTCATCCCGATGCAGGAGTTGACCGGTCCTCCCCAACGGTTGCGAATCATGGCGCGGGTCACGCCAGCCTCCCAGCCGGAAAAAACGTTCTTCCTCGTGGACCGCATCCAGGTCCCCGCCATTGGCGAAGAGGCCAAGGGAACGGCGGAAGTCTCCGGTGAATTTCTGGCGGGTCCCGGACGCTATCAGGTGGATTGGTTGATGCGTGACGGGCGCGAGCAGGTCTGCTCCACGCACTGGGAGTTTACCGTCAAGCCAAACGAGAAGGGGGTTTTGCCCGGCATTGCTCCCGAAACGATCACTGAGGCGCCCAAGGACCCGTTCGCCGAGCTAAGCCCCCCGAAACAACTCGCCGCCGGTCAACCGCTGCACGTCAAGTTCCTCGTCAACTTCTCGACCATGAACGACAGGGAATCCGCCATGAAGCCTCGCGATGTCGCCGCGCTTGTCGCCATGTTACGCGGCGTGGCCCAACTTCCGCAGGTGGGACGATTCAGCATTGTCGCCTTCACCATGTCCGAAGAGAAAGTGATCTATCGTGAAGACAACGTCCCCAAGGTCGACTTCCCCGCCCTCGGCAAAGCCGTCAAGGGCATCCATACCGGCACTGTCGACTACAGCCAACTCGCCGACCCGGAGAGCAAGACCCGCTTTCTGACTTCGCTCCTCACCGAGCACGTCGGCCTCAAAGGCGCCGGACAGCAGGCGAGCGATCCGGACGCCATTATCCTCGTCGGCCCCAAAGTCATGCTCGATAAGAAGCTCGACAAGGATGTCATCGAGGAAAGCGCCCAGACTCGAGTTCCTGTCTTCTATCTCAACTACAATCCGGACCCCACCGGCAATCCCTGGAAGGGAGCCATCGATTCGGTGTTGAAAGCCTACCGCGGCCTTGCCTACACCATCACGGCGCCTCGCGACTTCGGTTCCGCGCTTGCCGACATGACTACCCGTCTCAGGCCCGGAGCGAATTCGATGGTTGCCCGGGATGAGCTTCGTTAACCGGCCCCCCGCCTTCCCGAAGGATCCGCTCCAATGTGATCCGCGGACAAACGTTGTGATGTATGTACTCCACCAGGTTTGTCCCCACCGAGCGAATCAGCTTTTCCATGCGCGGCTCCAGGCATCTTCCATCGCGGTCGAACACGGAATGAACATCCGGCACGGAGACCACCAGCGGCAGCGGCATGGCGCCCACGTGCGAAACCACTCCCCGCAGGTGCTCCAGGGACTTGATGGCGCCGATGACTCCCGCCGCCACGCCTAACAGCGCCACCGGCTTCCCTGCGAGCGCGGAAGGAAAGCCAAGGTTCTCGATCACCAGTTTCATCACGCTGCTGAAGCTTCCGTGATATTCGGGAGTGGCGAGCACGATACCCGCGGCCTGTTTCACCTTGTGCCGGATCAGTCGCGCTCCTTCCGAGTGAAGATCAATCCCCGGCGGCGCAAGGTAGAACCTGGCCGGGTCAATGTGTTCCACCGCTACATGCGGATTCCTGCTCAGTTCGTCCGCCACGAGCGCGGCAGCCATTGCCGTGTAATTCCCCGGACGTACACTGCCCTGAATGATCACAATGGACAATTTGTCGTGCGCCGATTCCATTTCCTCTCTCCTCTTGCCCTTCTCAACGCGCGGCCATCAGATGACCCATTTTGCCGGCGCGGTAATCCTCCATCGCCTGCAACAACTCCTGCTGCGTGTTCATCACAAACGGGCCGTAGGCGGCAACGGGCTCCTCGATCGGCGCGCCGCTCAATACCAGCAGCAGGGAGTCTTCGTGAACCGCTATCGAGACGCCATCCCCCTCGCGGTCGAGTTGGGCAATCGTCGCCTCGCCTTCCAGTCTGTGCGTGCCGTTCAGAGTGACGAATCCTCTAAGAAGGAATAGCAGGGTATTGCCACCCGAGGGAAGCCGTAAGTCCACCGTTCCCCCTTCACGGAGGCGCATATCGTAGAGATGGACCGGCGTGAAAGTGCGCGCCGGACCCTGCTCATCTTCCCACTCCCCGGCAATGATACGCGCAAATCCAGCGCCGCTGTCCAGCGGCGCCACGGGAATTTGCCCGCTGAGCAGCGTCTGGTAGGCCGGGGCGGCCATTTTGTGCGCTTTCGGAAGGTTCACCCAAAGCTGCACCATCTCCAAGGTTCCGCCGGTCCGCGCGAATTCCTGCTCCTGATATTCTTCGTGGACCACGCCGGAAGCCGCCGTCATCCACTGCACGTCGCCCGGGCCCACCACACCCGCGTTCCCTCCCGAGTCGCGGTGCGCCACCTTGCCCTGGTACACGATGGTCACCGTCTCGAAGCCGCGGTGCGGATGCTCGCCCACCCCGCGCGGCCTCTCCGTTG
>JADLBG010000881.1 GCA_020847895.1 Bryobacterales bacterium | reverse complement strand
TTACGGCGGCAGTTGGATGACAAGAACGGCGGGCAAGTGCGGGCGACGAGTCCGGATTCGATTCCGGCGGGATACGCGGACGCGGTGGCGGAGTATTTCCGGAAGCTGAGCCAGGGGAAGTAACGCCGGGGTTTTTCCGGAGCGCTGCCTGATCCCAGGATGGGACTGAACGGCGGAAGGCCTGCCTTCCGGCAAAGAACTCCTTTTTTCGATTGAAACAAGGAGTTCGGCATAATAATATCGTTAAGAAGCAGTTTCGACACGCAGGCGGCTACTTGCGCCACAGCAAGAAAGAGGCGGTCTCCGGCGCGATGGCCAGAGCGGGGTCGCGTCTCGAAGAGCCCGGCAGCAGCAGTGACCGGGGCGTTCAATGAAGGGCCGTCATCTGATCAATCGTCTACTAATTGGGCTCTGTCTATTGGCCCCGGCAATCCGGGCGCAAACGGCCACGCAAATCCTTGGCTTGGTTACGGACTCGAGCGGCGCCGCCGTGGTTGGCGCGAAGCTCACGGCCAAGCACGTTGAGACAGGGGATGTCCGCACGACGGAATCGAACGAGACCGGCAACTACATCTTTCCGGTACTGCGGATTGGACAGTATCAGCTTACCTGCTCCGCCGCCGGATTCAAATCCGAGGTGCGGACGGGCATTGCTCTTCAGCTTCAACAGCAAGCGCGTTTCGATCTCCAATTGACGGTCGGCCAACAGGTTGAGACGGTGGAGGTACAGGCTTCGGGCGCGCTGCTACGCACTGAAGACGCAACCCTCGGGTCGGTGGTGGAGCATAAGCGTATTGTCGAACTTCCGCTCAACGGGCGTAACTTCGCGCAACTTGCGACGCTGATGCCGGGGGTGAACTTCGGCGCATCTCGCATGGGCTTGAACGGGCAGGGCACGGCCACCAGTACGTGGGCCATGCCCGGGCAGATCGCTGGAATTTCCGCCAATGGACAACGCGACGCCAACCAGAACATCACGCTCGATGGGGTGGTTTCTGTCGATTCTCACCAAGCGGCGATGCTTTTTTCGCCTTCGATTGAAGCGATCGAAGAATTCAAGATTCAGTCGGCGGTGTATTCCGCGGAGTTCGGCATGAACTCGGGAGCGCAGGCCGACCTGGCGATCAAGTCCGGGGGCAACACGTTCCACGGTACAGGGTTTGAGTTCCTCCGAAATGACGCGCTCGACGCACGCGGGTACTTCCTCGCGCCATCGGCGCGGAAGAACACACTCCGCCGTAACCAATTCGGAGGTGTTTTCTCGGGCCCGATCATCAAGGACAAGACGTTTTTCCTGGCGAACTACGAGGGGCGGGTGGAACGGCGCGCGTCTCCCGCGGTTACGGCAGCGCCGACCGTGGCGATGCGTAACGGCGACTTTTCAGAGATTCTGATTCCCGGCAACCGCTGGTATCCGTCTGATCGCAACCCGGCGGTCAATCGCGCGATCCGCGCGCCGGGGTCCCCGGCGCCCTTCCCGAACAACATCATCCCACGCTCGCTGATTCACCCGGTCTCGATCAACCTGCTTACCTACAAGAAGTACAGCCCGTTTCCGGAAGGCGGCTTTCTTGCATTTCCGAGCCAGGACGAGTTGGCGCGTTCCCGCAATTCCACGCTGAATCTAGCGGGAACGAATGATCAGATCCTCGACTCGGGCCAGTACCTGGGCCGCGGCGACCACCGTTTCAGCAGCAATGACCGTGTGTTCGGGCACTATGTTATTGTCGAATCGCAATTCAACTTCAATCCGGTCACGCGCGTGACGGAAACGGATACGGACTACCGCGCGCAGCACTTTGCGATCGGTTACACGAAGATTCTCTCGACTCGAGTGCTGAATGACCTGCGGTTCGGCATGAATCGCATGCGGGTTCTTCAGGGCGGTCTTCAGACCAACACCGGCTTCAGGATTCGCGATCTGGGGCTGGACATGCGCGTCGCCGGCGACAACAATCGTACGCTTACTCCAATTGAAGAAGGCATCCCCAACATCTCAATCACCGGGTTTTCCGGTCTCGGCTCGGGCACGGTTCAGGTGAGCAAGAAGATCGTATGGGAGGCTTCCGACTCAGTCATCTACTCGGTGGGAAAACATAACTTTAAGATCGGCGGCCTCTATCGCTTCAACATTGTCGACATCGGAGGGTCTAATCTGCCGCGAGGCCAGATGACGTTTACACCCGATATCGCTGGGATTCCGGACGGGATGGCTGCCTTCATGCTTGGCGTCCCACTCAACTCGAACTCCGCCGAAGGCGCTCCTTTCGGCTACATCCGCCAAAACAAGTTTGGACTGTTTTGGCTGGACGATTACAAAGCGACGTCGAAACTGACCATAAATTTCGGGATCCGGTACGACTACTTCGGTCCGGTGTATGACGCGCAGGGCAAGATCCGCACTCTCTCCTTCGAACGGGGGATCGCCCGCACAATCAACAACGTTTTCGTCCCAATGCTCTATCCCGACCCTAACGTGCGCGACAACCTTTATGACGTCAACAGGAAGCAGATCATGCCGCGGCTGGGCATTGCTTACCGCTTTACGGGCACCACCGTGCTCCGCCTGGGGGCGGGCAACTTCTATAATGCGCAACAGACCAACAACTTTTCCATCCTGAATCTCAACCCTCCGTATTCCGGATCCGTGGTATTCCAAAACGACCGGAATAACCCCACCGCCACCATCGACAGGCCGTTTGCCGGCTCGCCCGTCACCGGTTCTCCCGCCGCGCTGCTTCAACTTGGCTACCTTAACGAAAACGGGCGGTCTCAGTATCGCAACAGCGACATCTGGCAGTGGTCGGCGGAAATTGAACAAAGCGTCGGGAAGAGCGCGGTTCTGGGCATTGCCTACGTCGGTTCCGCGGCCTCCAATCTCGAGAACTCGGTTCTAAACTTCAACAATCCGGACCCAGGCCCCGGCCCGGTGCAGGGACGCCGGCCATTCCAAACCTACGTGGACTCGCGTGATCCCCATACACCGCTCGCCCTTGGCACAATTCGCCGTAACGAGTCGTGGGCGTCCGCGAACTACAACGGGCTGCAAGCGCGATTGGAAAAGCGTCTATCAAGCGGTTTGACGTTTCAGGCTGCATTCACCTACTCACGAGCAATGGCTATTGGTTATGGGGTAAACGAAGGCGCCGGGTTTGGCGGCAACTATCCGCAGAATCCCCGTGACCGGAGAGGTGACTACGGGCGCTCCAATATCGACCAGCGGTTACGTTTTGTCTACTCAAACGTGTATGAGATGCCATGGATGCGCGCGGCGGAGGGAGTGAAGGGCTTTTTCCTGGGCGGCTGGTCGCTCAACTCGATCATCGTGCTACAGTCGGGCCTACCCGTTACCGTTGCTCAGAATGGTGACAGCCAAAACACCGGACCGGCCTCGGCGCAACGCCCCCACGTGGCGGCCGGCGCGGTGGTTCCGCGTGTCTGGGCCAATCGATCTGTCATGAAGTGGTTCGACACGTCCGCTTTTGTCCGGTCGAAGTACGAAGGCTCTCCCGGCGAGGGACTATACCTCCCTGGCACGCTCGGCTACGGGAACGCCGGCGCCGGCCTGTTCGACGCCCCGGCTCAGAAGACGTGGGATTTCGCCCTGTTCAAGGAGTTCCGTGTCAAGGAAGGACACAAGCTGCAGTTCCGCTGGGAGTCGTTCAACTTCCTCAATACGCCGCAGTTCTCCGGACCGGATCGGACCCTCGGCTCGGTGACCTTCGGCGTAATCACAGCAACCGCGGTGAACAGCCGTGAAATGCAGTTCGGCCTGAAGTACATTTTTTAGCCATGCGATCCGTGGGGACCACTGCCGCCGGGTGAGCAGGCGGGATTGGCAGGGTTTTTCCGATTGAAATAAGGGACGGGGCATAGTAACATCGGGGAGCATTCTGGTTCGGCAGGCGTGCAGTGCGACGCCGAAGCAATCGGGCGGTCCCGCTCGATAATCAATTGAAAGAAGATAATCCACGATGTTGATTCGCATCGCTCGAAACGGAGCGCTATTGGTCGCCGTGAGCGCGATTTTATCCCCTGTCGGCCTCGCCCAACAGGTGGAACTTCGCAACTGGCCCACTCCGTTGTACTGGTCGCCGGAAGAGGGTCCGGCGGGAATGAAGACCGATCGCGGGGCGGCGATCAGCGGACAGTTGCCGCTGGTGGCGGTGACGCCGTGCCGCGTGATGGATACGCGGCCTGAGTATGCCGGGTTAGGATTCAGCGGCGCTTTTGGGGCTCCGGCGATTGCCGGAGGGCAGAAGCGGGACGTTCCGGTACCGCTGGGGAATTGCGGAATTCCGGGGGGTGTGCGGGCCTATTCGCTGAATATCACGGTAGTGCCGCACGGGCCGCTGCAGTATCTGACGGCGTGGCCGGCGGGCGCGGCGCAACCGAATGTATCGACGCTGAATTCGTTTGAGGGAAAGATTGTGGCCAATGCGGCGATCGTGCCGACGGGAAGCGGCGGCGCGATTTCGATTTTTGTGACGAATACGACGGATGTGATCGTGGACATCAATGGCTACTACGTGGATTTGAGCGGGAACGGGATTGTGGGCCCGACGGGTCCGGCGGGTCCGGTGGGGCCACAAGGGACGACAGGCGCGACGGGTCCGGCAGGTCCGACGGGGGCGGCGAGTACGGTACCGGGTCCCACGGGGCCGACGGGGCCCGCGGGTGCAACAGGCACGGCGGGTCCGGCAGGTCCGACGGGCGCCACAGGTCCGGCGGGAGTGGCGGGAGCGACCGGTCCGACAGGGCCGACTGGTGCGGCAGGCGTGGTGGGACCGACGGGGCCGACAGGTGCCACAGGTCCGGCGGGAGTGACGGGAGCAACCGGTCCGACGGGGCCGACGGGACCAACGGGTCCAACCGGGCCAACGGGTCCGGGGATTACGACGTTCGGCTACGTGTATCAACTGGCAACGATTGCGTCAGCGACGGTGGTTGGGGGAGCGGATGTGCCGTTCAGCAATAACGGACCTCTGTCCAGTGTCTTTCACACCGCAGGGACGACGACGGTGACAGTTCCCTCTTCAGGCGCCTATGAGGTTTTGTATGGCGTCAGCATCACGGCGGGCATCGGGAGCGCGATCGCGGTGGCGGTGAACGGTGTTGTGAACCCGTCGACAAACAGGAGCACGCTGGTAGCCGTAGGCGAGAACTCCGGGCGCACGATGCTCACCCTGGCGGCCGGGGACGTGATTACCTTGCGCAACAACAGCGCCGTTCCATTCACGATGGATCTGGCTCCTGGCGTAGGCGGCCAATTGACGGTGAAGCTGTTGAACTGATTGCAGGCCGGAGAGCCCGCGCTAGGACATTTGCGCGAGAGCGGAGCCGGTTTGCTTTTCGACATCGGCGTGCAAGCTGTTGCCGTGGGCGTCCATGGTGACGATGGCG
>JADLBG010000880.1 GCA_020847895.1 Bryobacterales bacterium | reverse complement strand
CATACGAGTCCAACACCGTTCCGGCAGTTCAGGAGCAGCCGGCGTCGCCGCCACCGCCACCGCCGCCGCCTCCTCCCCCGCCGAAGGATGAAGAGGATAAGGAAGAGGAATCGATGCTCCGGATGTCGTTTCTGGAGCACCTCGAGGAGTTGCGAACTCGCATCATCAGGGCGCTGATGGGCTTGGGCGTGGCTTTCGTCCTCAGCCTGACATTTTGTAACCAACTGTGGCTGATCGTACGCGCCCCCGCGAAGGACGCCTTGACGCAGCTTGGAGTGAATCCCCCGAACCTGGTGCAGATCACTCCCATGGAAGTGTTCTCCATCGTATGGGTGAAGCTTCCGCTGCTCACGTCGGTCTTCCTGGCATCGCCATGGGTACTGTGGCAGGTCTGGGGATTCATCTCCCCAGGCCTGTATCGCAAGGAGCGCCATTTAGCGGGGCCGTTTATTTTGGCCTCGGCCGGTCTTTTCGTGACGGGCGGATTGTTTGCCTACCTGGTCGCCTTCCGCTACGGATTGGTATTCCTGCTGGGAATCGGCAGGGGTCTCGATATCGCGCCGATGGTGACGGTCTCTGAATACTTTGATTTATTCGTCAATGTCACGCTGGGAGTGGGGCTGGTATTCGAACTCCCGGTATTGATCTTCTTCCTGACACTCTTGCGGCTGGCCTCGCCCCGGTTCCTGCTCGAGCACTCCCGCTACGCCATCCTGCTGATTGTCATCGTCGCCGCCATCGTTACTCCGACGCCTGACATCTTCAATCTGCTCATCTTCGCCGTGCCGATGGTGCTGCTGTATTTTGTTGGAATTTTTGCCAGTTACCTGCTGGTTCTCAAACGGGAAAACAAGACTTTTCCCTGGAGAACAGCCTTCCTTGCGCTGCTGGCCGTGCTGGCCGTGGCGGCCGGCGCGATCGCCTTAGCCATCCTCAAATACGGGTATAAGATAGTACCTTCGTGGCCGTTTTTGATTCGATAGTACCCTTTTTATCCTTCCTGAATTCGTTGTCCAATTAGGTGAGAATTTTATTGGCGCACATTCAAGGGAAGGTACCGTATTTGATGGATCTGTTCAAAGCCATTCAGGAGTTGTACCAGGAAAAACAACGCATCGACGAGGTGATCGCGCACCTGGAGTTTCTATCGGCCAATCGCACCGGCTTGGGTGGGTTGCCCGACGCGCCCCTCGCCACCCGCCACCGCCGCGGCAGAAAAAGCATGGGCGCCGAAGAGCGCCTGGAGGTCTCGCGGCGCATGAAAGACTACTGGGCCAAGCGCCGCAAGGCGCCAAAGGCCAAGGCTCAAAGCGCCTAGGCTGCCTGGCGCTACGGCTTCTTGAAGTACCACAGCCAGAAGTATTGCTGCCCGGCCCCATGCCGGTGCCGCGCTTCAAATCCGCAGGTTTCCGCCATCTCTACCGCTTGCGCATCGGAAAAAGAAACGCCAAGCCAGGTGTCATCCGGCTTGGTTTCAAAGGACGTATCCCCTTGAACCTGGAATTTGAAGAGCGCTCCGGGACGCAGCAAACGGTGGACTTCGCGGACGTAACCAACGATCACGCCCCTGCTGGGAATGTGCTGAAACACGATGGTCGAAAAGGCGAAGTCAAAGGAGGCGCACTCCGTAACCGCGTGCAGATCGGCGCCGTTGTTTTGCAGCAGATGGACGTTCGGCCGGTCACGCAGGAATTCGCCCGCCTGGCGGATCATCTCTCCACTGACGTCCACGGCCCACACCTCGCCGAATACCTCCGAGAGCGCCCGCGTCACACGCCCGGCGCCACAGCCGATCTCCAGGATTTTCATCTGCTTCGGGTCCTTCCCCTGGCAGATGTTGATCATATCGGTAAGGATCTCCTCCTCCACCGTGCGCCGCCCGGACTCGCGGAATTCCTCGTCCGTCCACTGCTCCCGCTCGGTGTTGACGAAAAAACGCGCGTTCTGCCGCGCCCTCTCGTCCCAATCGAGCCGCATCTTGTCTAACTGTTCTTCGAACTTCATCGCCAATGCTCATCCTACCGCGTCTGTTCAATCCATAGAAAGGCGTAGTATACTTATATCTGACAGAGGTGTGGGCGGCTAGCTCAGTTGGGAGAGCGCAGCGTTCGCAATGCTGAGGTCGTGGGTTCGATCCCCACGCCGTCCACCAACCCCCTCCCAAATCCGCCACCCGCAGGTTCAAGCCAGCAATTCTTTGATGAGTTTTCCGTCCGTGAGCGTGGGCCGCTCGGCCCTGCCGTTGTGCAGGTAGGTGACCCGTTCATGATCCAGCCCCAGCATGTGCAGGATGCTGGCGTGGATATCGTGCACGTGGTAAGGGTTCTCCACCCCGCGAAGCCCGATTTCGTCAGTTGTTCCAATGGCTTGGCCGGGCTTGACGCCGCCCCCGGCCATCCAGATGGTAAATCCCCAGGGATTGTGATCGCGCCCGTCGCCCTTCTCATTGAACGGCGTCCGGCCGAATTCGCCTCCCCAAACCACCAGAGTATCCTCCAGCAGCCCTCGGGCCTTCAGGTCGGTCAACAGTCCGGCAATCGGTTTGTCCGAGGCGCGGCACCACTTCGAGTGGTTCTCCTCGATGTGCGAATGCGCGTCCCAGCCGCTGCCGGAGCCGGAGTACAACTCCACAAACCGGACGCCTCGTTCCACCAGGCGCCGCGCCAGCAGGCAATTGCGCCCGTAGGCGAGCGTCGCCTCGTCATCAATGCCGTACAACTTCTTAGTGGCCTCGCTCTCCTTGCTCAGGTCTACGGCTTCAGGACCGGAACTCTGCATCTGGTATGCAAGCTCGTACGAGCGGATGCGGGCATCGAGTTCACTATCATCCTCTTTGTCCGCATCCCAGCGCGCGTTGAGCTGATTCAGAAAATCGAGCTTGCTCCTCTGCTGCGCCTTGCTCACCCCGTCGGGATTCTTCAGGTGCAGGATCGGCGTATCGCCGGTGCGGAACTGGGTGCCCTGAAAGGTGGCCGGCAGGAATCCGGAACTCCAGTTCTTCGGTCCCCCCACCACTTCCCGGTCATCCAGCAGGACCACGAACGTCGGCAAATTCCGGTTGGCGCTGCCGAGCCCATACGTGACCCACGCTCCCATGGACGGCCGTCCGGCGAGAATCGAGCCCGTATTCATCTGGCAAACCGAACCCACGTGGTTCAACCCATCCGCCTTGCACGAACGGATGACCGCCAGTTCATCGGCATGTTGGGCGATGTGCGGATACCAGTCGGAAACCCACAACCCGCTCTGCCCGTGCCGCTTCCACTGGCGCCTGGACTGCATCAGTGTGTTGTTGGCCGTGCCCATCGCGGTGATGGGGCGGCCAAAAGAAGCGGGCATGGGTTGTCCGTTCAGTTTCTCCAAGAGCGGTTTAGGGTCGAACAGGTCGATGTGACTCGGTCCACCCTCCATAAAGAGCCAGATGACCGATTTCGCTTTCGGAGGAAAATGGGGCGTCTTGGGCGCCATCGGGTCCCCCGCGCGGGGGGCGGCCGCACCCTCGGCAGAGAGCATCGATCCGAGCGCGAGCCCGGCAAGACCGCTGCCGGCGCGGGTAAAGAATTCCCGCCGCGTTCTCACTTGCCAGTGATGTCCGAGTTTGTCCAGCATTGGGCCTTCCCTCCCTCAATTCAAATATAGAAACTCGTTCGAGTTCAGCAGCATGTGGCAGAAATCCACAAACGTGGCGTCCTTGCTGCCGGTGAACTTGTCCTGCCGCTCGAGGAAGGCCAGTGCCGCCTGTGTCTCCTCATTCTTTGGCGCCCGCGAGTACACCAGCCGGTAGGCGCGCTCCACCTGCGATTCGCGCGTCATGCCCGCATCGTTCCCCACCCTCTTGGCCAAGTCGCTCGCCCAGCCGAGCACCAACCCGCTGTTGAGCAGGTCCAGAGCCTGGTTCGCGCTGACGGTGTTGTTCCTCCGGGCGCAGCTTTCATGCGTATCCGGCATGTCGAACTCCACAAACATCGGGTAGCGGGTATTGCGCCTCACAAAGACATAAACAGAACGCCGGTTGGCTTCCGAAGGCGATTCGTCCTTCTTCCATCCGCCGCGCGTGACCACTCCGGGCGGTAGCGGCGGAAAGACGCCGGGTCCATACATCTTCTCGTTGAGCGCCCCGCTTACCGACAGCATCGCGTCGCGAACCGTTTCCCCCTCGAGCCGCCGCCGGCTGAAGCGCCACAGCAGCTTGTCATCCGGATCCGCCTTCGCCGCCTGCTCGTTGTAGGCCGAAGACTGCTGGAAGGCGGCCGAAAGCAGAATCATGCGGTGCAGCTTCTTCATGCTCCAGCCATTCTCAATAAACGTGGAGGTGAGGAAGTCGAGGAGTTGCGGGTTGCTGGGACGCTCGCCCATCACACCGAAATCGCTGGGTGTGCCGCTCAAGCCGCGTCCGAAATGATAGTGCCAGATGCGGTTCACAATCACCCGCGTGGAGAGAGGATTGTTCGCATCGGCCAGCCAGTTGGCAAGCGCGCCGCGGCGTCCGGACGAGTCTACTCCCTCCGGCTTCACGATCCTGGCGGGGGCGGGATCGAGGATGCTGAGAAAGCCCGGTTCCACTTCATACATCGGACTGTCGTAATTGCTCACCCTCAGCACATAGGTTTTCGGAGACACGCTCTCGTTGTCGATCATGGCCTGGGCAACGGGCAGTTCCCGAGGTTTGATGTTGTCGAATTTCGCAAGCTGGCGGGAGAGTTCCTTGTAGCGCCGGGCTTGTTCGCCCTTCAGCTTCCTGGCGCCGTCTTCTTCGGGGTGTTCGATCTGCGGCTTGGCCTTGTAGTACATCTGCCATTGAAATGGCGTGCGCTTTTCGGGCGGCGTCGTAATCGCATCCTGAATCTCGGGCGGAAACTTGTCAAAGCCCTCTTTCCACAGTTCCTCCAGTTTGGGCTCCGCCAGGGCGTGCATTTCCGAGCGAATGCTCTGCGTCCGCGCGTCCCAGAGGGCGTGCCTGCTCTCGTAGGCTTTGCGGTCTTTGAGTGCCGCGAGCGAGGCTTGGTCCTCAATGCGGGTATTGGCGAAGAAAGCCTCGAGACGGTAGTAATCCTTCTGGAGAATGGGGTCGAACTTGTGGTCGTGGCACTTGGCGCAGCCTACCGTCAGCCCCATGAACGTCGAGCCCACGACATCGGTGATGTCCTGTAACAACTCCTG
>JADLBG010000879.1 GCA_020847895.1 Bryobacterales bacterium | reverse complement strand
GTTGCCAGAAAGATTGCGAAAAAAATCGGATAGGCGAATCTCATGCTCACGATGCTACTACACCTGCCGCCATCTTTCTTGACTCAGCCCCCGCCGCGTGTTAGCTCTGGTCCAAACACCCGAAATGCCTCACTTCATCCGAACCCGGCGTTGCTTCCTGCAAACGCTCGCTTCCGCCGCTGCCCTCCCGCTGCCTGGCGCGCAACCCGGAGAGTGGTTCGACAAGCCCATGCGCTGGTCCCAACTCACCCTCACCGAAGACGATCCCAAACATTTCAACCTGAAATTCTGGCTCGACTACTTCGCCCGCATTCGCTCGGACGCCGCCTGTCTTTCCGCCGGGGGCGTTGTCGCCTACTACCCCACCAAGATCCCCCTCCACCATCGCAGCCAGTGGCTCGGCGCCGCGGACCCCTTCGGCGATCTCGTCAAGGGCTGCCGCAAGCAGAACATGGTGGTCATCGCCCGCACCGATCCGCACGCCATCCATCAGGACGCCGCCGATGCCCATCCTGATTGGATCATGGTCGATGCCGCCGGCAAGCCCGTCCGCCACTGGTCCGACGCTTCCCTCTGGGTCGCCTGCGCCCTCGGTCCTTACAACTTCGAATTCCTCACCGAAGTGCACAAAGAGATCGTTGGCCTCTATCAGGTGGACGGCATCTTCACCAACCGCTGGGCGGGCTCCGGCATGTGCTACTGCGGCCATTGCCGGGAAAACTTCCGCAAGGCCAGCGGACTTGACCTGCCGCGCACCAACAATCCCCAGGACCCCGCCCGCCGCGCTCACATCCTCTGGCGCCAACAACGCCTCTTCGAACTCTGGCGCGTGTGGGACGCCGAAATCCGTAAACAGAATCCCAACGCGCGCTACATCGCCAACGCCGGCGGCGGCGCGCTCAGCAGTCTCGACATGAAGACCATCGGCGAACTCGCTCCCACGCTCTTCGCCGACCGCCAGGCGCGCCGCGGCCTGATGCCTCCCTGGGAGAACGGCAAGAACGGCAAGGAGTATCGCGCCACGCTCGGCGCCAAGCCCATCGTCGGCATCTTCAGCGTCGGCCTCGAAGAACCATACCGCTGGACAGACTCCGTTCAATCGGAGGCCGAGATCCGAATCTGGGTCGCCGTCGGCGTCGCCAACGGACTCCGCCCCTGGTGGTCCATGTTTTCCGCCTCCGTCCACGATCCCCGTTGGATGAAGCCCGTCGACCTCATGTACCAGTGGCTGGCCAAGTGGGAACGCTACCTGCGCAACGTCGCGCCCATCGCCGGCGTGGGCCTTGTCTACTCGCAGCAAACGGCTACCTTCTACGGCGGTGAGAAGGCCCGCGCCAAGGTGGAAGACCACACCCTCGGCTGGTATCAGGCGCTCATCGAGGCGCGCATCCCGTTCGAGATGGTCCATGACCGCCTGCTCGAGCGCGAACGCATCGAAGGCTTCTCAGTCCTCATCCTTCCAAACATCGCCGCCCTCTCTGACGATCAGTGCCGCCAGTTACGCGACTATGTCGAGCGCGGCGGTTCCCTCATCGCCACCCACGAAACCTCCCTCTACGACGAATGGGGCAATCGCCGCGACGACTTCGGACTCGCCGAACTCTTCGGCGTCCATTATGCCGGCCGCATGGAAGGTCCCATGAAGAACGCCTACCTGCGCTTGCAGAATCACGGAAGCCCGCTCCTCCGCGGCCTCGAAGACGCCCCGCGCATCATCCACGGCGTCCACCGCCTCGAGGTCACCCCCTTCGCCACCTTCGTCGAGAAGCCTCTCACTCTCATTCCCTCCTACCCGGACCTGCCCATGGAAATGGTCTACCCCCGCGCCGACAGGACGGACACAGCCGAAGCCTACCTGCGCGAAATCGGTAAAGGACGCGTCCTCTACTTCAACTGGGACATCGACCGTACCTTCTGGGAAGTTCTCTCCCCCGACCATGGCCTGCTCTTACGCAACGCCGTCGATTGGGGCACTCGCGACGCTCGCCCTGTCTTCGTCGACGCCCCCGGCACTCTCGACGTCACCGTCTGGCGTCAGAAGGATTCCCTTACCGTCCACCTCGTCAATCTCACGAACCCCATGATGATGAAAGGACCCTTCCGCGAACTCATCCCCGTCAACGGCGTGAAGGTGCGCCTCCGCCTGCCCCGCGGCCTCCGCACCGTCAGCAAGGTCCAACTTCTCGCCGCCGAGACACGCGCGCGGCACTCCATCAACAGCGGCTACCTCGAGGTTCAGGTCCCCTCTGTCCTCGACCACGAAATCATTGCCGTGGACTACTGACGCCGCCGCCACGCAACACCGCACGCAGCGCGGTCGTAGCGAAAATCACCGGATACAGATCCTCGTAATACCACAGCCGCGCGAAATAGAATCCGATCGGCGTTGCCGGCGTGCGCACCCCACCACTGGTTGTCTCCACCAGCCACCGGCACGCCCGCGTGATGGTCTCCTGCCCCACCAACTGCAGATGCGCCGCGCAGGCTTGCAGCGCCACCGCCGTCTCCTCAATGCTCGAGTCGATTCCCTTCGCCCCTCCCCAGCCCCCGTCCGTATTCTGCGCCGCCGCGAGCCACTCGATGCCTCTCTTCACCATGGCGATATCCCGCCCTGCCAGACCCAGCAGCACGCGCGAAGTGCCATACACTGGATTCTCGTCATTCGTACAGAACTGGTTGCCGAACCACAGCGGCGCCCATGAGCCGTCTGCCTTCTGCGCCCCTTCGAGATAATGCAGCCCACGCTCCCGCGCCGCCGCAATTCTTGAACGCAAAGGCTCCGGCAGTGCCTCCCGCCACGCACTCCAGGCAAGGATCGTGTGAGCCGTCAAATCGGGGCTGCCGCGGTCGAATGGCTGCTTGCTCCATCCCTTGCAGAACGTTGGAATTCCGCCATCCCGGTTCTGTAAATCCGCCAGCCACACGCAGCCGCGCACCGCCGCCTCGCGAGCCTCCTCTGAATTCCCTGCCAGGTTTTTCAGCGCCAGCAACGCACCCGACGTATCATCGGCGTCCGGCACGCCTCCCGAAAGGTCTGTCCACGCCCACCCGCCCGGAGCCGCCAGCGTATACGGATGCGCCTCCTGCCCCTGCTGCGCCAGCAGCCACCTCGCAATTACAGGCCGTGCTGCTGCCTCCAGATCCTCCTCCAGCGCATTCACCGCCAGCGTTGTCACCCATGTCGCCAGATTCGTGTCGATCGCCCAACTCCCATCCGCACGCCGTGTTCGTTTCAAAAACTCGATTCCTCGCGCCACCGAGGGATGCCCCGTCTCGCCCGCCGCCACCAGGCTCATCACCACAAAACCGGTCAGCGGAATCGCTTCGAGAAACCCGCCGCTGTCAGGCTGGATCCGTTCGAGCAATCGCAGCGTGCGCCGCCGCGCCCCATTGCGAACCACCCGCGCAACGGGATTCACCGGCGGTCTTCGTTGATGCCTCATCTGCCCGATACTGATCAGCGCGGGCAGTGCGTAACTCACCACCGGCAGCCCCATCCGGTGAAACCACCGCTGTGGCAGCGCCGCCAGTTCGAACGGCAGCGGGATCACGCGCTTCCATCCGTCCTCCCCCAGTTTGCCCGCCAACGCCAGCACGGAGAGGATCGGCGCCGAAAACGTCCGGTCCCTCCCATAACGCCTCGTAATCGCCTCAGCCAGAACCCCCGGTTCCAGACTTCCCGCGCACCGCTCGAGCCACGCCTCCGCCCGCGACTCCACTTCCCGCCGCGGACCCGCGATCCCGAACGCCGCCCACACCAGCGATGTCGTGCTGATGTTGCTGATGCTGCGGCCGGTATCGCCCCATCCCCCATCCTCTCGCTGCGTATCCGCCAGCCACTCCAACCCGCACTGCACAGCGGCCGCGTGCGCCTCCCGGTCCGCCAGAAACATGGCGATCACCGCCGTGGCCGTCGAGAGCGCGCTGCTCGCCAATCGCCCTTCCCAATGCCCTTCCGCGGTCCGCGCCGATAACAGCCGCTCCACCAGCCGCGCGTACGTTGCGTGCATTTCTTCCAGCATCAGATGGCCAGATGACCCAGGGCAAGCAGCCCGTAGTAAGTGTACTCGCAGTCCAATTCGTCATCGGCCCAGTTGCCGTGGAACCCCCCGTGATTCGTCCACAGCGTATCGACGAAATCCAGGCAGGTTTCCCTGATGCTGTCGATCGGCACGTGTATCGCTGACAGCGCATGCAGCGCCGTAGCCGTCGAAAGCAAGTCCGGAATCGGAGCGTCCGGAGTGGCGCGAAACCCGCCTTGCGGATGACACCGCTGCAAGATCCATCGCCCCGGTTCAACCTCTGGTGTGCCGCCCAGGCGCCGGTGCAGCATCACCCCCGCCGCCGTGCTCGTGGTGAGCCCCGTAGCCGCGCCGCGGTGGTTCGCATACGACCCATCCCCCGCACGCATCCTCTCAACCGAGGCTAGCAGTCCAGCCCCGTCCGGAAAGACGCCGCCCAGGTCCTCATAGGCCCCCAGCGCCAGGAATGCCGTATACACCGTCCCTGCGTCATACCCGCCATCCTCCCGCCGAAACCTACCCAGCCGGCCGAGCATCGCCTCCCGTTCCGGCGCATCCCGCGCCATGCTGGCCCAGCATCGCGCCAGGCAGGTGAGGTGTACGAAATCCAGCCCTTCCCCATCCGCGAATGTGCTCAGGTAGCGGGCTGTTTCTCCGGCCGGCACGGGATGCTGCAATGCCAGTAGTGATTCAAGCCCAAATACGGTGTAGTAAAGATCGCTGCGGCCCGAGCGATCCGCGAATCCTCCGTCGGGTTGGAGCCGGCTCAAGACAAACTGCCGGACCAGGTCGCTCGAATCAGCTAGCAACTTCGGCGCTAGTCTCGCGACTTGCAGCATTTCGAGTCTCAAACTCACTGCACCAGCCTTGCACTTCCAAAGTAAAGATCTTCCCGATGACGCGGCGCAGCAGCCCCTTCAGACTCGCGCTTCGCAGAGCGGGCAACGCCCGGATGGCCTGCTCCTTGTGCGCTTCCAGCAACTCCCGGCACCGCTCGATGGCATTGCTGCTTTCGATGACATCCAACACCTCGTCCAGGCAGCTTCCGTCTCGCCAAACCTGCTCCACCACCCGCTTCCTGTCCTTCGCCCGCTCGTAAGCAAGCGCCAGGGGAAGCGCCGGCCGCCCCGCCAGCAAATCGGATGTCGATTCGAAATCCTCCAGATCATCGCGAATCTGATACGCAATGCCAAGCGCATCGCTGTATTTGCTCAGCACCTCATGCACCTCCGCCCCCGCTCCTGTGTAGGCCGCGCCCAGACGCAGAGCCACCTCGAACGCCGGTGCAGTCTTTCGCCGGAAAATGTCCACCACCTGCAATGCCGTCAGTGGAGTCTTGTGCCGGTGCCAATCCAATTCCGCCCCCTGGCCCAGACACAGTTGGCGGTGCCCCTCGGCCGCGATCCGGATCATCTCCCCGCAGTTGCTCCCAGCCGCCGCCAGCAGGCGGTAGCCTTCTCCAATCAGCAGGTCCCCGGCATTCAAAGCGATCGGCGCGCCGTGGGTCATATGTAGCGCCGGCTCGCCATAACGATCCGCGTCATCGTCCTCGATGTCGTCGTGCACGAGAGAAGCCTTGTGGAAGCACTCAACTGCCACGGCCACTTTCTTCAACGCCTCCGGAACCGGCCGGTCCGGATCTTCCTGAAGCGCGCGCCAGGCGCAAATCGTCAGGAACGGCCGCCACCGCTTTCCCGCCTTCGCCAGCCATTCCCTCGCCACTTCTTCCGCCGGGCCCTCCGCCGTACCGCCGAAAATCTCATCCAGGGATTCCCGCGTAAACCAGCTCTCCACCTCCTTGCGCAGCGCCTCCAGATCCATACGCCGCGTGCGATCATCCGAGGTCAGATGGATTACATCCCACACCCATTCGATATCGACTGTCGTGTTCTTGCAATCGTCCTGCAACAGCGGAATCGCCACACCCGGAATCGCCGCCGCCTCCATGTGCGGAAAAGCCTTCTCCAGCACCGAAAGGCAGCTCACGCCGACAATCGCCTCGATCTTGCCTGTCTCGATCAGCGCCATCACCAGCGCTGATCCCTCCGCCACCAGCACCGCGTAGCCCAGCCGTTCGGCCTCTTCCTGCAAGTCCTGAATCGTGCACAGCCCGCACTGCTTGCACAGCAGCCCGAACTCATCGAACGGGGCAGGGCAGCGGTCCTCCACCCGCAGGCACTTCGGCAACAGCAGCAACCGCCGTTCGAACGGCACCGCCGCCAGTTGCTCGCGCCACACCGCGTTGTTCAGCAGCACGCCCACATAATCCCGGTACTTGAGATTCAGACCCAGGCGCCCCACGAGAATCCGGGTGTGCCGCTGCAACTCGTCGATCACCAGCGGCGGCAGGATCGCATCGCCGCATTCGGCAACGTACTCCTGAATCGCTTCCTTCAGCCGCTCCCGTTCCCTACTCGTTGCGGGGATGGTCTCTTGCGGCATCCGTGCGCGCTGCAGCGGAATAGGTTTCGGCAGTGGCAGGATTCGCAGCATCACAAGATCCTCTAAGTATAAGCTCCGAATCCAAAAAACCAATGCTTCTTGGCAAACCGGTACATCCAGTTGTCCTCTGGGATCTCGTTTCCTGGATTGTGCTGGCTGGTTCTCGGCTCCAGGTTCTCCATTTCCGCCAGCGCCGTTCCGCGCTGTGTCGTGTCCCGCGCACCATGACGCGCCACTATTTCCCGCACCAGATCGGGCCTTTCCAACACCACGCATCCCCGCGTCGCGTTCGCCGCGGTCTGCCGGAAATCCCGAAGAAACTCCGACCGGTTCATCGTTTCATAGATCCCCAGCGGATCATGAATCGACTCGCGGGCAAATTGCAGGATCGGGCACGGTTCGATATCGCCATACGGGCTGATGTGATGGCTCACTCCCGTCGCCATCGGACACAGCGCCTCGCCCTTGTCGTCCCAATAGGCGTCCACAATCGCAATCGGCAGCTTGTTCCTCATCTCCACCACGAACCGCCGCAATTGCAGCACCTGCTCCGGCCGCAGCGCCAGTTCCGGATGCGGATTCGGACCCACCACCCGGTACGTGTGGAACCAGGCATAATGAACGCCCATTTGAATGAGACGCCGCAGCCAGCCTTCCGTCACCAGGTCAGCGAAGTTGCTCTGACAGACGCTGCTCGCCACTCCCGTGATCAGCCGGTTGCGGCGGCAATTCTCAATTCCCTCCAGCGTCTTGCTCAACACCCGCAGCCGCCCTCGCCGTTCGTCGCTCACGACCTCCGAGCCTTCCACGCTCACCAGCGGAGTCACATTCCCCAGCCGCCGTAATTCCCCGGCAACCTCGTCCGTGATCATCTGCCCGTTCGTAAACACCTGGAAGTAACAATCCGGATGCGCCGCGAAAATGTCCATCAACTGCGGATGCAGAAACGGCTCGCCGCCCAGAATGCCGAAATAGCTGTTTCCCTTCGCTTTCGCCTCATTCAGCAGCCGGTTCATCTCATCGAGCGAAATCTTGTGGCTCGGCTTGTCCACATCCACCCAGCAGCCCTGGCAGCGCAACTGGCAACTCGAAATCACGGAAATGAACAGGAACGGCGGAAAGTACTCGCCGCGCTTCAGCCGCCGTTTGTAGAGTTCCACCGAACGGATGCCCTTGTAGCCGAAATTGTAAGCGAATTTCGCCAGCAATCTCGGCTCCGTCTCGGTCAGCATCCGCCGGGCGAAGGTGAACATCATGGCTTCTTCTGTACTCCGTTGATCACCTCTTCCAGCGCAGCCGCAAATACATCCGCCGGAACTCCCAACGCCTGCCCCGCTTTTTGCAGGCAGTTCAACCGTTCCTTCATCGCCCGCTCGCTATCCCGCTCCTTACTGAATCTCGACTTGGCCTTCTCGCTCCGGTCCCGCAGCATCGCGTAAATGTCCCCTCCGAGCAGCGCTGAGATGTCCACCTTCATGGCCTCCCGCCGCACGTCGTCGCTGCTCACCTCGTCTCCGTTGATGGGACCGTGCCGGTACTTCGGAAACATGATCGCCACTTCCGGGCACACCCGCGAACAGGCCGGACAATCCGTCTTGCAATTGTCGCGATTCCGGACGTCAATCTTCCCGTTCTTCACGCCATATACATCAAACAGGCAGAAGCTCAGACACTGCATGCAGTTGGTGCAACGTTTGTAGTCGATCACCGGAAACCACGGCTTCCACGTCCCGGGCCGTTCCAATGCAAACTCCTCCCGCACCACATCCGCATACTTCGCGGCTTCTTCGGGCGCTCCGTTCAACCGCTGAAAGCGAACCCGCGGATGATCCACTTCGGGCTCCCGCTCGAAATCCCCCATCACCAGAAGGATGCTGTTCGGCCCTACCGCCGCCGGCTCGGACGTCCGTATCGAGGAAACTGGATACCCGCGCTCGAGCAACGAACGAAGCGCCGCAACCCGGCTTTCTGTCGTCAATTCCCTGCTTCCGGGGCCTTCGTACAGGACCACGCGAACAATCGGCGCTTCGAGCCGCGTCACCTGCTTACCCCCGTCAATTCCGCCACAATCCGATCCGCGGGCTCGGCGCGCATGTTCAAAATCCGTGCCCCCTCATCGAGCGGGGCCTCCGCCGCTTCAAACAGCGACCGTACCGCCCGGGGGTAGCAGGCAGCAATCCGGATTCCGCGTTGCGCGGCCAGCGCCGCCAGGTGCGCATCCTTTCGTGCCGACATTTCGCATAGGTCCGGTACGCTCTCCCACTCCACGCCGGAACATGCCAGCCGCTCCAGCACCTCGTTCTTTACCTCCGGGACGATCACCCGGGCATACGCGCAATGACAGTATACAATCTGCATCAGCCCGCTCCCCTCGGCTCCCAGCCTCCTAGACCTCCGCCATGCGATACGTCGGCACCGGCTTCGGCGGACGAAATCGCTCGGCGTGTTCGAACGTCACATCCAGTTTATGACCTTCCGCGGCAATCCGGAGCAGCGCATCTGTTAACGCCTCATAGAGCGCCTCCGGATCCCCCTCCGCCCGCAGATTCAGGATCAGTTCTCCCCCCTGCAAATCTGCCCCGAGCGTGTGCGCCATAAAGGCTTCAGCATCTCCCCTCACCACGTTGATCACCCCGATGTCGCCCCCGTCTTCTTCCGGTGTCAGCGTTATCTTCAAGTGCGCGATCTCGATCCCCTGCCTGCCCAGCGTGCTTTGTACTTCGGCGGTCAATTCCCGCAAAAGCGCATTCCCATCCACGCTCCGCTCACCTTCCACCTTCACGGTCGCATTGCACCAGCCGAGCATCGCTTCGCCTTCCGCGTAGGTCACATAATCCAGTTCCGGAGCCGTAAACGTAGCCAGGTCGCCGCCCAAAATCTCCCCGAACCACCCATCGAGCCCCTTCGATTGCAGCGCCGAAATCGTGAATACTTTCGCTCGTGGAAACTCCCGCCCCAGTGCGTGCCGCAATTTCGACAACCGCGCATCCTCCACCAGATCGCATTTGTTGATGACGATGATATCCGCTTCTTCCAACTGCTTCCGGTAGACGTACACCACCTTCGGGGCAAACGCCTTGCCCGGCTCCAATCCCAGAACCCGTAGGCTCCGTACCGGATCCACCAGCACGCTCAGCGGAGCCACCGAAAACCGCTCCCCATAAAGCCGCCGCAGCGGATACGCCACCGAAGCCCGCAAATCCGTGCAACTCCCCACTGGTTCCGCCAGAAATACATCCGGTGCATTCTCCTTCGCCAGTTGCGTTGCCGCGTCCAGCAGGCTCTGGAACCGGCAGCAGAAGCATCCGCCGGTGATTTCCGCCACCGGCAACCCATTCGCCCGCGCCAGCGCCGTATCCACCAGACCGCTGCTCTGGTCGTTCGTAATCAAGCCGACTGTCCGGCCTTCTTTCACTAGATGATGCGCCAGACGCAGCATCGCCGTCGTCTTTCCAGCGCCCAGAAATCCGCCGATCATGATGTAACGTGCTTCAGACATCGGACTCCTCTTTCGAGTGACGGGTTTCCATCATTTTGTCGATGGTATCATCAAGCGCCGCGATGTAGCCGTGGACGTCTGTTGCCTTCGGATCGGGTACGCCCCTCACCCGGTAGAGCCAGCCCTCATCATAAGGATCGTTGTCCGCCAGCGTAATGTCCGCCGCCAGCGCCGGGTTCGGTCCCAGGAACTCTCCCTGCGCCACGCTGTACAAGTCGCTCACTGCCTTGAAACCCTCGACCCAGCCAATCGCCTGTCCCACTTCCACCGCCGCCCCCGCTTGCACCGAGAACTCATACTCCACCATATCCCCCAGCATCCGCGAAGCGAACTTCGTAAACCCGATCCGCCACACCCCGCCTTCCTCCTCCAGCAGCCAGAAATGCGACCCCGTATAGCGCCGCCCTTCAGGTAATCGCGTCCCAAACCGCGATCGCTTATACGACACCAGCCCTTCACGGCTCATCGTGCCGGAACCCATTCCATCGCCCGAACCGCTTCCACCATGCGCGCGTAATCCGGCTCCGGGGTCAGATGGCTCCACGACAGCCGAAGCGCCCCCGCCTTGCGCTCCTCTCCCAAACCCATCGCGCTCAATACATGGCTGCACGTGTAGGATTGAGAGGAGCACGCCGCTCCATTGGACACGGCCGCGATTCCCTCCCATGCCTCCATCACCGCTTCCGCGTCGCGCCTGGAAAAAGATAGGTTGATCATGTTCGGCAAGGACAGCGCAACTTCCCCATTGATCACGGGCTTCAACGGAGCCAGCGCCTCCAGCAACCGCTCCCGGAACCTCCGGCAATGCTCCGCCCGCTGCTCCCACTCCCGCAAAGCCAGGCCCGCCGCCAGCCCGAACGCCGCAATCAACGCCACCGGCAGCGTTCCCGGACGCAATCCCATCTCCTGCCCGCCGCCATGCATCACAGCGCTCAGCGGAATACGCTCCCGCCCCCTGCGCCGTGCGATCAAAGCCCCTACCCCCTGCGGCCCATGGATCTTGTGAGCGCTTGCGCTGATGAGATCGATGCGCGTGTGCCGCAGCCGCGCGATGTCCTTCCCGAAACCCTGTGCCGCATCCACATGGAAGAATGCCGCGTGTCCGGCCAGACCATCCGCAATCTCATCCACCGGCTGAATCACGCCCGTCTCGTTATTGACGTGCATCACACTCACCAGCATCGTTTCCGGGCGCACGGCAGCCAGCACCGCTTCACACGCGACACGTCCCGTTTCCTCCGGACAAACACGCGTCACCACAAACCCCAGTTGCTCCATCCGCTCCACGGGCCCCAGAACCGCCGCATGCTCGATCGCCGTGGTGACGATATGCCGCTTCCCGCTGCCCCCGCCGTACGCCTCCAGCCCGAGAATCGCCAGGTTATTACTCTCCGTGGCGCCGCTCGTGAAGATCACCTCGCCGCGCGCCGCCGCCGCCACCGCCGCTATCTGCTGTCTCGCCGTTTCCACCACCCGCCGCGCCTGCTTCCCGAAACCGTGCGTCCGGCTCCCGGCATTGCCGGTTTCCTCGAAATGCCGGAACAACACCTCGCGTACACGCGGCTCCAGCGGAGTGGTGGCCGCGCAATCGAGATAGGTGGAATGGCTTCCGGACAGGCTCATTCGGGCGCTGCTATTATCTCACGAGGTATGCGACTGATCCATCCGCTTGCCGGTAACGTCCAGGAGTATCTCGCGTTCGAGGATGCCTTGCTCGCCGGCGCTGAGGAGGTTCTGAGCTTCTGGGAATCGAAGGAGCCCGCCGTGGTCCTCGGCCGCTCCTGCTCACCATTCGAATGGGTACACGTCGAAGCCTGCACTGCCGCCGGCGTCCCCATCCTCCGCCGCAACTCCGGCGGCGGAGCCGTTGTTCTTGCCCCCGGCTGCCTCATTTACTCGATGGTCTTCTCCATCGGCCGCCGTCCCGCCTGGCGAAATGTCCGCCGCAGCTTCGAAGAGATCCTTCGCCGCATCGCCTCCGCCATTGGGGCCGAATACCAATCCCCTTCCGACCTCGCCATCCAAGGCCGCAAAATCTCCGGATGCGCCCAACGCCGCACTTCCTTCGCCATCCTGCACCATGGCACGCTCTTATACGACTTCGATCCCGCCCTCGCCGAGCGCTATCTCCGCGAACCGCCGCGCCAACCATCCTACCGGAGCCGCCGCAGTCACCGCGATTTCCTGGCGAATCTCGCTCTCTCCCCGCGGGAAATCATGACGCGAATGGCCGGCGCATGGAACGTGGGAGAACCCTTCACTGCTTCCGCTCCGGAGCCGCATCGAATATATGGTTCGCCGACGGATATGTGCTCGAAGTCAGCCGGCATGCCGGCCCATCCCCATAAAACTCCGGAATGTGAAACGTCTTCGGCGGCGCGTACACAATATCGCCCTCACTGGCGAGCAGCGGATGGCCGATCCCTTCCATGATCCACTGCAACTGCCCCCGCAGCACAATCCAGAATTCCGCGAAATCGGCGTGCATGTGGCCCCTGTACCCCGGTTTCCGCTTCGGGTTGTCCCGCGCATGTCCGTAGATGAAATTACCCCGCACCCGGTTCTTGCGCTGCGCCGGTTCGCTCCAGGCGCTCTGTCCGCGACGCGAGGCTTCCAGGTCCTCGATATTCACGTGAATCCGGTCGCCCGTGCCGCTCTTGTTCGGAACATCGTCGGGATTCGGACCCGTCGAAAGGGTCACCGGAATGTATTCGATCACTCCATTGCCGACATTCTCCGGCGGCGCATCGAATACCGGAGTCGCCGCGGCCAGCGTCACCTCGAAACGGATTGCCGGCTCATTCCCAACCACTTCGAGCGAATGCAAGTGCCGTTCCGGAGCGAACACATAGGAGCCCTTCCGCGCCTCGAATTTCTGCCATCCCTGCGGTGTTTCGATCTCGAACCGGATCCGCCCTTCCTGCACCACCCACCACGCTGGCGAATCCGGAAACAGATGCCGCGCCACCTTCGATCCCGGCGCCGCGGAAATGACGTAGGCCCGGCTGTTGCCATCGTCAATCACCAACTCGCTCCAGTTGCTGTTTCCGTAGTGCTTTGCCTTCAAGTCCGCAAGCCGCGTCAGTGGCTTCATCGGAGCCGCGTAAGGCATAGGCGCGACGGGTTTGGGAAAGTAAAATACGCGCGGCGATTGTGCCCACATTTGAGCAGCCGCAAACAGGAATAGACGAAGCGCGACTCGCATCTCCGGTAGTCTATCCCATCCCGCGCGCGCCGGCGTCCACAAGCCGGAGACTTTGTTCCGCCTGTCGCAGGGTCACGCGGGGAAAAAAGGAGTCAATTTTTCGAAAAACGCGCTCACAAACTGCTTGGCTACTTCCGTCGCCGCTTCGTCGCTGGCGCCTTGCGGCATGGGAATGGTCACTTTGACGACTGCGGTATCGGACCGGTGATATCGAATGGAATCGAGTACGGTATACATCTTTGCCTTGTATTCGCTCGCCACCGTCCGGCGTGACGTTTGATACCAGTAGACCACCAGCGACCGGTCAGTCCCCTTCGCCACAACGAACCGGTTGGCTTCCACAGGTTCCGCCTGCCCCTTCACCGGAATGAGGATCCGGTCGTTGACCACAGGCGCCCACCCGGCGCCGGGCAGGCAGTTTTTCGGGGAGTGCGGCGTCTTTCCGGTCCGCTGAGTGTGGAAATACGCGATGAACAGGCTCGCGATTTTCTTGCCGTCCGTGTCCGTGTACCACCGCGTCACTACATCATCGGCGCGAAGGACTTCCATTGTCTCCTTATCGATCACACCTTCCTGAACCATTCGCCACCCCGCAATTTGCTTGGGAAAAGTAGAAAGGGGATTCACTGGCTTTGCTTCTTCAGGTCGCGACATCCCATAAAAGACCGCGGCCTGTAGGAGCAGCACAACCGTGAGGATCCGCGCCGGCGGTGAGGAAAGAAATCGCAGCACTGTCTATTCCCCCTTCCCGCGAAACATCCGCCCGTGAATCCGGTTGATCACCTGGTGCACGAACGTCAAAATTACCAGCGCCACCAGGAATACCACCCAACCGGAGAAACTGTGGTACACGCCCTGCGCGTATTCCGGATTTGCTTCACTCAACAGCCCGGTCAGCGTCACCCGGCTTGCGTTCGCCGCAATTGCGATGGGAACCGTCGCTATCAGCAGGACCCACTTGATCCAATGTTTTCTATCAAAAAAGTAACCGTAAACCAATGACAGGAAGGATAGCGAAAGCAGCGAACGGATGCCGCTGCAGGCTTCCACCACGGAAAGCCGCTGGCTCGGCAACTCCAGTACGTTCCCGTCTCTCAATACGGGAATGCCGAGACTCGAAAGCGCGAACTCCGCCACGCGGCTCGCCAATATCTGAAGGGGAAACGTAATCTCGTTGTACACAATCGCGGGAATCGGCACCATGAAACACAACAAAAAGAGTGGAAACGCCATGACCCGGATGGCAGCCGTTCCTCCCAGGTACAAGACGCTGCCGAAGATCGACATCAGAAATGCTGTCCTCGATACGAACAATTCCACGCCCAGCCAGCCTGCAATTTCCTGCACGGCTCCGAGCGCCAGTAACAACAAGCCCCATTTGTTGCTCTTCAGCGGAGCCGCGGCTAATTCCGCCCGCTTCGTCCAGGCAATGTAGCAAGCAATTACGGGCACGAAAAAGCCATGCCCCATGTCCTCATCGTTCGCCCATTGACTCACCAGCAAGTGCAGGATGGGAGCGTAACAGAGAATCAACAGGGCTCCGAACCAAACAATCGCCGGCACACCGAACGGCAGCGTGGCAGCACGCAAGTCCTGCTCCGGCGCCGTTTTTACTGTCGAACTCATTCCGCTACCTGCGCATCCTCTGGACTCCCCCAGTAAAACACACGCTTAGGGCAGGGGACAACCATTTCCCACTCAGCAATTCCCGCTCAGCGACGCTCAGCGCGCGTCGGGTAAGGCAAACACCAGGATATTCGGCCCCCCGGCAACGGCGACATATTGGGTCCCCGCCACGCTATAGGTCATGGGCGAAGCGCGCCAGTACTGGTTCGCGGCAAAATGCCACAACAACTTCCCGTTGCCGGCATCCGCCGCCGAAAAACCCGCGTCATCACTGGCGAAAAACACGAGATCTCCCGCCGTGCTCAGCGCTCCGCCCCAGGTCACTCCAGGCCCTTCCTGAGGCAGTTCCCACTTGACTGTTCCCGTCTGAATATCTATCGCGCGCAGGAACTTCCGCGGCTTCTCATCGGGCACCCGCCTGGTCGCTCCCCCGTAAAAGGATTCTCCCTGCTTCCACCACTCCGGCGATTTCGAGTATATGCCGCACCGCTCCAGCGCCATCACATAAAAAAGACCCGTCCCGGGATGGTAAGCCGTCGACATCCAGTTCGTCGCGCCCTCCACCGCCGGGCATACCTGGACGCCCTCGGCTGTCGGTTCGCTTCCCAGCAACACCCGCGGGCGCCCGTCCGGCCCGATGCCGGAGGCCCAGGTCAGCTTGTGAACAAACGGCTTGGCCATGAGAAACTTGCCCGATATCCGGTCCAGGACATAGAAGAATCCGTTGCGGTTCGCCTGTAACAGCAGCTTCCGCGGCTGTCCCCCGAAGTTTGCGTCCACCAGCATCGCAGTCTGTTGCGCGTCCCAATCATGAAGGTCGTGCGGCGTGTACTGGAAATACCACCTCAACTTCCCGGTCTTCCCATCCAGCCCCAGAACGGAATCCGAGTAGAGGTTGTCCCCCTTGCGCTCATCGCCGTTATAGTCGGGGCAGGGGTTGCCGGTGGTCCAATAGAGTAGCCCCGTGGAAGCGTCATAGGTGCCTGTCAGCCACGTAGC
>JADLBG010000878.1 GCA_020847895.1 Bryobacterales bacterium | reverse complement strand
GCGTTCCGGATCGCGAGTTCGGCGACGAACGTGTTTCTGGGGGCAGTGAACACGGTGGTGCTGATCGTGTCGAGCCTGACGATGGCGCTGGCGGTGCAGAGCGCGCAGTTGGGAAAACAAAAGCGGCTGGTGGCGATGATTATCCTCACCATGATCTTCGGCTCGATCTTTTTGGGCGTGAAGGCGGTGGAGTATACACACAAGTGGCAGGAAGGGCATGTTCCGGGGCCGTATTTCCACTGGGACCAGGCGGAAGGCGGGCGGGAAGTGCAGATACTGTTCTGCCTGTATTTCGCGATGACGGGGATGCACGCGGTGCATATGATTGTGGGGTTGGGGATCATGACATGGCTGCTGGTGACGGCGATGCGGGGGCGATACGGGCCGAAATACTATAATCCGGTGGAGATCAGCGGGCTGTACTGGCACTTTGTGGACATTGTATGGATCTTCCTGTTCCCGCTGCTGTACCTGATCGAGAGATGAACACCATGCAGAATGAACTACACGCGGAACACCATGTCGCATCGACGAAGATGTATGTGACCGTTTTTTTTGCGCTGATTGCGGGGACGGTGCTGACCTACCAGGTGTGGAAGATCAACCTGGGCTTACTGAGCGTGATGATCTCGCTGGGGATTGCGGTTTGCAAGGCAACGCTGGTGATCCGGTACTTCATGCACGTGAAGTGGAGCCATGTCTTATCGAAGATGGCGCTGGCGGCGGCGGTTTTGTTTCTGGGGATCATGCTGGTGCTGATGTCGATGGACTACGTATCGCGTGGATGGCATCCGCCTTCGATGCCGTGGGAGCAGCACCAGGTGTTGAATAACTAAGTGGGCAGGAGCGTCGAGTTTCGCGGAAGTTCCTGATATAGAATTGGGGGGATGAAGCGAACGAATCGACGGCGTGTTCTGCAATTGAGCGCGGGGCTGGGCAGCGGGCTGTTGGGGAAGGCGGACGAAGGGCGCCCGCCGGGGAGGCCGCTGAGCGGCTACGGGGAGCGGTCGAAGTACGTCAAGCCGGCGCGGACGATGCGGCAAACGAAGACGCCGCAGGCCGGGTCGAGCGCGACTCCTCTTGCCGACATGTACGGCATCATCACACCGTCTTCGCTGCACTATGAGCGGCATCATGCGGGAGTTCCGGACATTGATCCGGATGAGCACAGGTTATTGATTGACGGGCTGGTGGAGCGGCCGCTGATGCTGACGATGGAGGACATCCGGCGGCTTCCTTCGGTATCACGAATTCATTTCCTCGAGTGCGGAGGCAACAGCGGGGGCGAGTGGCAGGAGAAGACCGGCCCCGACGCGCAGCGGTCGTACGGGCTGGCGAGTTGCAGCGAATGGACGGGAGTTCCGCTGCGCCTGGTGCTGAAGGAAGCGGGCGTGAAGCCGGAAGCGAAGTGGATGATTGCGGAGGGGGCGGACGCCTGCCGGATGCAGCGGAGCGTGCCTCTGGTGAAGGATTTGGATGAGGCCCTTCTGGCGTACGGGCAGAATGGCGAACCGCTGCGCCCCGAGCAAGGCTTTCCATTGAGGCTGTTGACGCCGGGATGGGAGGGGAACGTCCAGGTGAAGTGGCTGCGGCGGTTGTTTGTGACGGCGGAGCCGCATTACACGCGGGACGAAACGGCGAAGTACAGCGACCTGATGCCGGACGGGAAGACGCGGATATTCACGCTGACCCAGGAGGCGAAATCAGTGGTGACGTTTCCATCGGGCGGGCGGAGACTGGCGGGCGCCGGCTGGTATGAGATCACGGGGCTTGCGTGGACGGGGCGCGGGCGGATTACGCGAGTGGAAGTGACGCTGGACGGAGGGCGCGAGTGGCGGGAGGCGCGTTTGGACCAACCCGTGCTGCACAAGGCGTTCACGCGATTCCGGCTGCCTTGGAAATGGGATGGGAAAGCGGCGGTGATTGCCTCGCGGGCGACGGACGAGAGCGGGTACGTTCAGCCCACGCGGGAGGAGTTGATTGCCGTGCGCGGCAGGAACTCGGGCTACCATTTCAATGGGATCAAGGTGTGGAGGATTCAGGCGGACGGGAGCGTGACGAATGGTGACGCGTAGTTTTGCGGCTGCTGTCTGCCTGTGGATGGCTGGGCTGTTGGGGGCGCAGGCTCCGAAGTACGGCGTGGGCAGGGTCGCGAGCGCGGAGGAGACGCGGACCTACGGGATGATGGTGGGGCCGGACGGAAAGGGATTGCCGGCGGGTTCGGGTACGGCGCTGGAGGGGCAAGCGGTGTACGCGGCGAAGTGCCGGAGTTGCCACGGGAGTAAAGGCGAGGGCGGTATCGGACCCTTGTTAGTGGGCGGCCAGGGAACGCTGGCGACGGCAAAGCCTGTGAAGACGGTGGGGAGCCACTGGCCGTATGCGACCACGGTTTGGGATTACGTGCATCGCGCGATGCCCTTTGACCGGGCGGGGACGCTGAAGTATGACGAGGTGTACGGCGTGGTGGCGTATGTGCTTTACCTGAATGGAATCGTGGAGGAGAAGCAGGTGATGAATGCGTCCACGCTGCCGAAGGTGCGGATGCCGAACCGGGACGGGTTTGTGCGCGACCCGCGGCCGGATGTAGGGAAGACGGCGGGGGCCAGGAAAGAATAGGGGTGGAGGCTTAGAGTTTGTATCCCTTCGCCTGGAGGATAGGGGCGAGGAGGCGGCGGAGGTTTTCTCCGAGGATGAGTTTTTTTGCGGAGTCAGGGATGCGGGCTCCGAGGACTTTGGAGAGTTGGGAGGAGAAGCCGCGGCCACCGACGTCGCTGCCGTAGATGACGCGTTCGGGGCCGAGTTCGCGGACGGCCATTTCGACGAAGCCTGTGGTGGGGTTGGAGCCGGCGACTTCGGCGCAGATGTTTTTCGTGGAGCGGATGATGCGGATGCCGCGTTCCCAATCGCCTCCAGTGTGGACGCAGACGAGTTGGACGGTGGGGTGGCGGCGGGCGAGTTCCACGAGGTCGTAGGGTGAGGATTCGCCTGGTTCATTGCCGTCTGTTTTGAGCCAGGTGTGTTGGAGGACGGGTACGTTCATCGATGCGGCTTGCTCGATGATCGGGTCCATTTCGGGGACATTGCAGCGGCGGTCGGTTTCGAGCTCTCCGACGGAGATCATGGGGCCGTCGCGCACGCAGCGGTTGAACTCCTGGACGCTGAATTCCGGATAGGCGGGACTTAAATAGACGGAGCCGTAGGCGCGGTCCGGAAAGCGGCGGACGGCGCGCATGACGCGGTCGTTTTCCTGGCGGATCTGATCGGGGGTGGGGTGCAGGGGCGAGGAATAGCCTTGGGACACGAGGAGGCGCTCGATGCCGAGGCGGTCCGCGCATTCGATGAGAACCTGGATGCGCTGTTCGGGGGTGTCGCCGGGCACGGCTCCGAGATGGCAGTGCTCATCCCAGATGCGGAATCCGCTGCCGGGTGGGGTGTCCCTGGGCTGTGCGGAGGAAAGCATGGGGCCGGCGGCGAGTTCCTTGAGGAGCGCGCGGCGATGGATCACGTGCGGCATGCGGGGCGAGTATATCATTGAATGGATTCGCGATGACGATTGACACGCATGCCTATCTGTCCCGATGGCCGTTCCGGCGGCTGGATGGAGATGAACCGGGTGAATTCCTGGCGCGGATGAAGGAGCAGGATGTGGGGCAGGCCTGGGTGGGGAGTTTTGACGGGCTGCTGCACAAGGACATTGGCGGGGTGAACGAGCGGCTGGCGGCGGCCTGCCGGGCACACGGCGGGCTGCTGGTTCCGTTCGGGAGCGTGAATCCGGCGCTGCCTGACTGGGAGGAGGATCTGCGGCGGTGCCGGGAGCAGCACCGGATGCCCGGGATCCGGCTGCATCCGAACTACCACGGGTACACTTTGGAGGACCAGCGGTTTGCAGAAGTGTTGCGGCTGGCGGCGCGCTCGGGTTTGATTGTGCAACTGGCGGCGGCGATGGAGGACGTGCGCACGCAACATCCGATGGTCCGCGTTCCCAACGTGGATCTTCGGCCGCTTGCGGCGGTGGTTGCGGGAATTCCTTCGCTGCGGCTGATGGTGTTGAATCAGGGGCATGACGCTCCGGTAAAGGCGATTGCGGAGGCGGGGCAGGTGTACTTCGACTTTGCGATGGTGGAACGGCTGCGAGGGGTGGCCACGCTGGCGCGGCAGGTTTCGGCGGCACGGGTGGTGTTCGGGTCGCATTTTCCGTTGTTCTATCGCGAGTCGGCGATGTTCAAGATGCGGGAGGCGGGGTTGAGTGCAGAGGATTTCCGCGAGATCGCGGAGGGGAATGCGCGGAGACTGCTCGGAGGGGTGCGATGAAGATTACACGGCTGGAGTTTGTTCCTGTCAGCATTGGGTACACGCACCGGGAGGTCAGTTCGCGGGTCAATCGGGACGGGGTTACCGATGTGATCGTGAAGGCGTATACGGACGATGGGCTGATTGGGTGGGGGGAGAGTTGCAGCGGGGCGAATGTGGAATCGGTGGTGGAGGCGCTGCGAGGGATGGCTCCGTTCGTGATTGGGCGGAGTCCGTGGGAAAGCGAGGCGATCCGCGCGGAGTTGTGGCAGCGCGGCATCTGGTTGTGGCGGCAACCCACGGCTTGCTTCGCGTATCCGGGGGTTGATATGGCGCTGTGGGATATCTGCGGGAAGGCGTGCGGGCAGCCTCTCTACAATTTGTTTGGCGGTAAGGTGCGTGAAAGCGCCAATTACTTTTATTACCTCTCGCAGGGTCCGCTGGAGCGTATTGCGGCGGATTGCAGAGAAGGGATTTCCCGCGGATTTCACGTGTTCTATCTCAAGGTGGGCATCGATATTGATGCTGAGCTGGAGATGGTGCGGACGGTGCGGGAGACGATCGGGCCGGATCGGAAGATTCGCCTCGATGCTAATGGGTCCTGGACGGTGAACGAAGCGCTGCGGAACCTGGCGCTGCTTGACCGGTATGGGATCGACTTCATCGAGCAGCCCGTGAGCCAGGACCCGGCAAGCAACATGATCGAGGTGCGGTCGCGGTCGGCTGTGGCGGTGTCGGCGAATGAGGGGTTGTGGACAGCGGCCGATGCGTACCGGCAGATGACTTCGCGGACGGCGGATGTGTATTGTTTCAGCCCTTATTTCACGGGGTCACTGGCACAGTTCCAGCGGCTTGCGCGCGTGGCGGAACTGGAGGGGTTGCGCGTGTGCAAGCATACGCATGGGGAGTTGGGGATCACGGCTACGGCGGCGCATCACATGTTGCTGACTCTGCCGAATGTTGTGGATGGGAATCAGCAGACGGCGCACATGATGGCGGACGATGTTCTGAAGACGGGGGTCCCTATTGGCGGTGGGGCGAACTGGGGTGTGCCGGAAGGGAACGGGTTGGGGATTGAGGTGGATGAGGACAAGGTGGCCGTGTATCACGAGGAGTACCGGCGGAGAGGGCAATTCGTACCGTATGATCCGAAATTAGTTGGGACGGCTCTGTATAGAACGTAGCGGCTTGCCGTTGCGCCAGATCGTGAGCCAACAGAGGAGGTTATGTATGGACCAGTTGGAACACAACAAAACTATCGTGAGGCGATTTGTGGACGCCTCGAACAGCCGGGACCTGGCAGCATTGGAAGAAGTGCTTGCGCCGGATGTAGTCCGCCACTGCCAGGCAACTCCGGAAGTGAGCGTGCGAAGCTGTGCGGATTTCAAGCGGTTCTTGCAGGAGGATTGGGCGGCGATTCCCGATTCGCGCATCACCATGCAGCACTTGGTTGCCGAGGGGGATATGGTTGGCGCCTTTGCGCAGTACGTGGGCACACAGACCGGACAGTGGGGACCCTTCCCGCCGTCCGGGAAACGCCTGGAACTCGACCTGAGCGGCATGTTTCGCATCCTTGATGGGAAGATTGCCGAAGTGTGGGTGATTTGGGATAACCTTACAGGGCTGCAACAGCTTGGCCATCTTTCCGTCCCGGAGACGAGCAGTTCGTAAAGTTCATTTGTTGGAGTATTGCCTGGAATCGTGAATTGCCACGAAGCGGTTCGAAAGAGGGTTCCGAGTTAATCAGCACGGCAACCCAAACGCGTTCCTTGAAGGCGCGTTCCAGACAATTGAGCGCTTTCTCCCAATCTCGCAACCCGGCGTAGATCATAGCCAGAGAGTACGGTAGAACGTATGATTCCTGGGCCCTCTCAATTTCCAGAATCATTTCTTCGGCCATGATCCGTTTTCCTGACCAAGCGTAGGCATAGCCCAGGGAAAACAGAAGATCCGGACTGTTGTTCCCAGCCGATCGGAGTTTGCTAAGGTTTGCGATGCTTTCCTCATGCCTCCCGGTCTGGGCATATGCAAATGCGAGGAAATTTGAACGGATCGGGGCAGAATGTAGCGATTCGGGAAGACAATCTACTGAGCGGCGAAGTTCCTCGATCGCCTGATCGAATCTGCGCGCAAAGTAGAGTGCCATCCCCAGATGAGCACGCCTCAAGGGGGAGAAAGGGTCCAAGTGCAGGGCCATATCCGCCTCGGCGACAGCCTCCCGGGAACGGCCGATGACGGACAGATACCAGGCGAATTCCTCGTGGGCTTCCGCATGGCTTGGATTAAGCTCCAGAGCCCGGTGAAATTCTTTTTCCGCGGCATGCCAGTCCCAGTCAAGATTCGTAAGAGTGGCGGCTAGTGCGACGTGCGCTTCAGGGAGTTCCTCATCCAACTCCAGAGCCTGAATGGCTGCCGTCTTCGCTCTTGGAAGGGCCTCCGCGGGAGGGAAGATGTGGTTCTCCCCCAGTTTCCTATAGCAATCGGCGACGCCGGCATAGGCCATGGCGTAGGACGGATCCAAGTCAATTGCTTGCTGGAAGCACTGTATGGCCTGCTTCATCTCCCAGCGCCTGTTGAAATGGTAGCGGCCCTTGAGATACGCCTCCTGAGCATCCGGTGAGATGGACAGCGGCCGGGTGAGCCGCGATTTCTGCCGGACCGTGAGTGTGACACGGATTTCCCGCGCCACAGTCTGGGCCACTTCCCTCTGCAAATCGAGTACATCCCGCAAGTCGCGTTCGTAGCTTCCGGACCAAAGGTGCCGGTCAGCGCGCGCAGCGAGGAGCTGAACCGTGATGCGAACTCTGTCTCCCGCCAGAAAGGCAGACCCCTCGATGACAGCATCCACATCCAACTCATTGGCGATTTCGGGCAGCGCTCGCCTGGCGCCCCTGTATCGCATGATGGATGTACGCGAGATGACCCGCAGCATGCTGATGGAGCCGAGGTGACTGATTAAGGCTTCCGTCATACCGTCGCAAAAGTGTTCCTGCGCGGAATTTCCGGACAAGTTCTCCATGGGGAGGACGGCCAGGGACCTGATCCCATCAGGAATTTGTTTGAGGACAGCTTTGAAGCGGTAGCCCCGCCGGGGGACGGTTTCCACGAACTGGGGATCGGCGGTGGAATCCCCAAGTGCCTGACGGATCTTCTTCAGCGCGGTGTTGATGCTGTGCTCGAACTCTACAACCGTGCCCGCGGGCCACAGGTGCGCCTGTAGTTCTTCGCGGCCCACTACTTCACCCGGCCGTTGGAGCAGAAAGCAGAGAAGACGAAACGGCTGGTCCTGAAGTTTGACCTTTCGGCCGCCGCGGCGGAGTTCTCCCGAGGCAAGGTCCGCCTCGAATTCTCCGAAGCGAAAAATTGCTGTCCCTGCCGTACCTTGCATTGCTGGCGATGATTATACACGTACGTCGGATTACCTGTTCAGATGCTGTTCAGGAAAGATTCACCCACTGTGCATCGCAGCCGTCGAACAGGCAAGACATGATGGGGCGAAGCTGCCATAAAGCAGGAGGAAAGGAAGAAGGAAATGACACATTCTTATCATCGTCACGTAATTGGGGCGGCAGGCGCTGTGTTCGCACTGTTTGCCAATCTCGCCTGGGCTCAGCCCGGGATGACAACGGTTGAAGCGACAGAAACGATCTGTGCGATTACGCCTGGCAAAGTGTGGGTAACCGACGACGGACAAACGCTGCACATTCGAGGCCAAGTGCACCAGAACAAGATACAGTCCAGCGAGCCGCGGATGAATGGCGACAATGCGGCGATCATTAACGTAAACCTCAATCTTTCCAATGGACAAGGCACCGTCACTGCTGATTTTCAGATGTCGCCGCAAGGCATCAACGGCACATGGCAGGGCATGGGAGTCTTTCGCATCGTAAACGGGAGAGCCGTAGGGATGGCCGTGGGACACGGGACAGGCGATCTGGAAGGCCAACAAATACGATTGAACTTGCAGGAAGTGGAAGCGTCAGTGAATCCTCCGCCACCCTGCACCCCTGCTGGTCCGAGCGGAAATGTGCAGACCAGAATCTCCGGTGTGATCTTCAATCCTAAGGGGAGGTGAGATCAGGAGATGATGCCGTCGACGACTTCGCCGTGGACGTCGGTGAGGCGGAAATCGCGGCCGGCGTACTTGTAGGTGAGGCGCTTGTGATCGAGGCCGAGGAGGTGGAGGATGGTGGCGTGCAGGTCGTGGAAGTGGACCT
>JADLBG010000877.1 GCA_020847895.1 Bryobacterales bacterium | reverse complement strand
GGATACCGGCCTGCCTCCCTCGGCCTGTACACATTCCCTGTCACGTAGAACCCGGGCAGGCTTTCGAAAATCACCTTCTCGATGACATAACCCTCGCCCTCAATCCGCCCCGTAACCCGCGCGCGCAGCGGACCCGAATACGAAGGAAGCCCCCCAATCAGTTCGAGCATCTTCTTCCGCACCATCTCCCGCCGCCGGTCCGCATCCTTCACCGTGCGGATTGCGGCTATCGCCTTCTCGCGCTCGTCCAATTGGCCCTGCGCCCGTCGGTTCAGCCACTCGAGCAGCGGATCAGCCGGCGGAGTCTGCGCGGAAAGAGAAAAGAGAACAATCAAGGCAAGAACGCATCGCTGAGCGAGCCGGATCATGCAACCAATGATAAACGGCTCGTCGCGGCGGAGTCCGAGGAGATTGGTACGGAGATTCGGCTCCTCCTCCATGGCCGGAAGAACCGGGCGTATAGGATCTACCACGCGATCAACCACGAGACGCCATCCACCGGCACAGTACACGTCTGTCACGTGCGCCATTGGGCCAGGAAACCGGTCAGCGAAGACGAGTTGCGGGATGTCATTGAAGGCTTGGCCGGCGAAGCCGGAGCAGATTGACTCCCTGCGCAATAGCGAGCCAACCAAATGATAGACGGCGTTCCCCTACCACCCGGCAACATAATTATCCTTTCCCGGACTCGCCCCTCCATACAACACCCCCGTCACCGGGTGAATCAGAATCATCTTCACCGCCCCCGGCCCCGATGGCGATCCGTAAGGAGGCTGCGTCGCCGACGCCTGAATCGCATGCCCCAAAGCCGCCAGCTTCGCCCCCACGCGATCCGCCAGCAACTGCGGCATCGCCACCCCATTCCCGGGACTTTGCGGATACATCGAAGCCCGAAAGTTCGAAGTCATCGCGCACGGCGCTTCCGACGCCTGCTGCACGTTCATCCCGAACTCCACCACATTCAAAAATGCCTGCGTCATCGTCTGCGGAATCGTGTCACCCCCCGGCGTATTCCACGCCAGAAACGGTTTCCCGTCCTTCAGCGCCATCGCCGGAATCGCCCCCTGCCGCGTTCGCTTCCCCGGAGCAATCACGTTGATGTCTGCCTCATCCAGCCCGAAGTACGACCCCCGATTGTTGAGCACGAAGCCCGCCCCATCCACCACCATCCCGCTGCCGAACCCTCCGTTCACACTGTGCGTCACGCTCACCACGTTTCCCCACCGGTCCGCAATGGCGAACGACGAAGTCTGCTCCCCGGCCGCCCGCAAATCGCCGCCCACAGCCGCCGCCGTGGGTTTCCCCGGCTCGTGATACCGTATCTCGTGCCCGGCCAGAATCGCCTTCCCATGCGCCGGGTCCCCCGGCGGAGCCACGCCCTCCATCGCCCGGTCCATCTTGATCAACCCCCGCCGCAGCTTCGCGTACTCCTTCGAGAGCAACTCGGCAATGGGAGCCTGCGGCGCAAAATGCGGATCCGTGATGTAGGGATACCGGTCGGCAAACGCCAGCTTGAATGCCTCCATCAGCACATGCAGATATTCCGGCGAGTTGTGCCCCAGCCTCTTCAGATCAAACCCTTCCAGAATATTCAGCGCCATCAGCATCACGATCCCGCCCGAATTCGGCGGCGATTGATACACCTCATACCCCCGGTAGTGGATCCGGATCGGCTCAGCTTCCTCCGCCTCAAAGGAAGCCATGTCCTCATAACGGATGAGCCCCCCGTTGCGTTCGTGATACCGCGCCGTCATCCTCGCGATCTCCCCGCGATAAAATGCGCTTGCCCCCTGCTCCGCAATCATCGAAATCGTACGTCCCAGATCCGGCTGCGCCAGCCAGTCCCCCACCGCCGGCGGCCGCCCTCCGGAAAAGAACGCCTTCACCGAGCTATCCCACCGGCTCAACATTGCGCGCGAGCGGACGAAATTCCCCGCTCCCCACGCGCTCACCGCGTATCCCTTCGATGCCGCCTCCACGGCATCCGCCAGCAGGAAGCGGTAATCCTTCGTGCCATACTTGCGGTGCAGCAGTTCAAACCCGCCCACCGCTCCCGGAACCATCGTCGAGTATGGACCATCCGGCGGCACGCTTCCCACCTTCGTCTGATAGTATTCGCGCGTCGCCAACTTGGGCGCTCCGCCGCTCCCATTGACAAGAACCACGCGATCCAGTTTCTTGATGTACGCCATCAGAAACCCGTCCCCGCCAAGTCCCGCCTCGCTCGGTTCCGTTACCGCCGTCATATAGAACACCGCCACCGCGGCATCAACCGCATTCCCCCCGTTCTGAAGCACCCGCAACCCCGCCACCGCCTGCAACGGATGCTCCGCCGCCACCATCCCGTTCTTCCCCATCACCACCGGCCGCCACGTCGGAGCGCCGGCATTGCTCTGGGCCCAAACTTCCTCGCCTAACGTAGTAATCGACATCGCAATGAGAATCCAGCTTCGCATAGAAAACAGGGGCTCGCGCCCACGACCAGATGATTCTACAGAAGTGAAGGCAAGTGTGCCAGGGTTATGTTGGATGAGGATAATATCAGAGAGATCCAATGCCGGACTTTGCGCGCCTTCGAGAATTATTGGTGGAAGAACTGATTGCACGAGGAAATCCGTGGACAAGCTTCAGCGAAATCGCCTGGAGGCTGACTGGAGACCCGGCGATGGCGGATGCATTCTGTGCCATCGCCAGCGCAGAACCCGGATCATTCTTGGTCAATCAAGAACGCCTCGTGGTCCGCCTGCGGCCCTCTCAGTTGATCGCGAATGGTCCGCAAGACCATGAAGTTCTACAGAGTCGGTTGGCGGCTGAAGCTGTCCGTACGTACGCTTGGCAGTTACAACCAGTGGAACTGGATATCCGCGATATCCACCCGGGCCTCCGAGTGCAAGACCGCTTTCTGCACGAACTAGTTCTGGCCGATGTTGACGAAGATATTAGGCTAACCGATGACACCCCAGTTCGATTGGAATCGGCGAATGGTGCCATGACCGCTGGGTATGTTGCGGGTATCAGATCCGACGGCGCCTCGGTCTTTGTCAATTTTGACCGTGAGATGTTGCGGATAGATCTGCCCGCACGGTTGCGAATTTACAGAAACAAAGTTTGGATCGATATTGCCGAACGCTTAGAGAACCTCCCCTCCACGCCGAAATTGATGCTAAATACGACCCCCAGCCCGGGGCAGACCCAAGTTCACAATGATACCTACCTTGCTGCATATCAGTTGGCGGAAATCGCGGGTCGCTGGACTAGGATTTTATGGGGACCGCCAGGTTCGGGAAAGACCCACTGTATCGGTTACTTGGCTAGCTATCTCGCCCGATGTAAAGGGGAGCGGATTCTGATTGTTGCCCCTTCCAATGTTGCAGTTGACGTGGCACTGGAGAAGGTTGTCCGGCATTTGAACCAGGAAGCAGGTCACGCACTCTTGGCGGGACGGAAAATTCTCCGGTACGGATATGCAAGAAGCGAAGGTATTATTACTCGCCCCGAACTGTTGGGTCCTTCAGAATTGGAAGAGCTGAATCTACGGATCGCTGAAACCCATAGGAGGATTCGTCAGCTCGAGAGAGCTCGTGCAGATACGAGAATAATTGCAGCGGCAAAGACCGAGTTGCAGGTTCTCCAACAGGAGCGCCGCAACGGCGTTGCTCAGCACGCCAATTCGGTACGAATCGCCGCCACCACTTTAGCGTCTCTCGCGTCACCTGCATGCCCTCTTCGAGAGGCTGGCCCCTGGGACCTTGTCGTTGTGGACGAAGCCAGTATGGTTTCCGGTGCGGCTGTAATGCTGCTAGCAAGTCTGTCTCAAGGGAAGTTCCTCCTCGCAGGTGACCCGCGGCAACTCGGCCCTGTGTTTGAATGGACACTCAGAAATCAACCGCCAACGCAGGTGAAGCACTGGCTCGCTAAGGATCCCTATGAACTTGCGGGCCTTTCCAACGGAACAGGAGTAGAGAGGCAAATTGAGACAGCCGACACTCGCTTAGTCCGGATAGTGAAGCAGAGGCGGTGCCATCCAGCAGTTTGGTCATTAGTCCAAGACCTGTACCCGGTTGTAGGGGAGGATGTCGACTTGAACGAATTGAACAACATTACAAGCTTGCCACCGCGTGAGGGCTCGGCGGTCGTCGTTCTCGATATCAGCACAGGTAGGATGCCCGCCATTGGCGCTCTAACGGATGCAGCGGACGATGCAGTTGCCGTTGAGTACGACGGCGCCTGCGTGAGGGCAGGGCGCAGTTGGAAGAACCCACCTACCGCTTGGCTCGCCATCGATGTAGCACGTGAAATGCGGGCCCAGGACAAACACTGCCGAGTCGCGATTGTTTCACCATACCGCGGCCAGGTACGCCTGATCCGCAATTGGCTTCAGAAGGAATCCGCGACCGACGGAAATCACTTGGAGAATATTGAGGTAGGAACAGTCCATGCCTTTCAGGGTGGCGAGGCTGATGTCGTTATCTTCGATCTTACTGATGGCCCGCCCAAGACCGGGCTTGGTTTTCTTTCAGGCGATCAAGGGCTTCGACTGCTGAACGTTGCTGTTACGCGAGCGCGGGGAAAGCTCATTGTAATCGCCCACAAGGAGTGGTTGGAGAATTGCACGCGGGCCGAGCAAAATCCCCTACTCTGGCGGCTGGTGACCGGGAACAATGTTGCCGTGTCTGCAGTCCTTCCGCCGCTAAGTCAGGATTTTGTGGGCGGGATGAACAAGACAACCGCTGGGCCGGAATCCCCGATTGAAGAAGTACTGTTCAGAGAATTGCAGCGCCGCCAAGGTGAGCTTCCAGAGTTTGTCTGTCAGCATAGGATCTACAACGACGCCGGCAGGATCGTCTCTCGAGCCGATTTCGCTTTTGTGACCGAACAGTTAGCCATCTATTGCGATGGCAGAGCGTACCACCTCAACGAGATGCAGTGGCAGCGCGACCTCAACCAACGCCGCAGTCTGGCCCTACTTGGCTGGAAGCATCTTGCGTTTACCGGTGCCGAGATCCTGGCGGACAACGGTACGACGTGCGTTAACGAGATTGTGCTGTATTTCGCGCAGCGCCAATAAGACCACGCGTGGTGTCCTGCTCTGTCCGAGAGAGAGGCCGGGGTATCGCACTGATATAATTTCCACCCAAATCCAACCCAATAAACTCTGCGCTCTCTGCGCCTAAAGAACTCGCCTCATAGTCTGGCGCACCGATCTTAGCTTGCCGCAGCCTCAGCCTCGCTGTACTGCTCACACCCGGAATAGAGTTCTCTCCTGTATGGATCAGTCCATGAAGGGCTGACCTCAAAGCTCCGCGAGAAACCAAAACACCCCACACCACACTGATATAATGCCCCCAAGGCTAAATAAGGATGCGCATCAAGCTGATCTGGGCAGGTCTGTCCCTTCTCCATCTCCCCCTCCGCGCGGCAACCCCGGACGCCTCGGAATTCTTCGAGAAAAACATCCGCCCCGTCCTCGCCCGCCAGTGCCTCGCCTGCCACTCTTCCCCCACATCCCCAATGGGCGGCCTCCGCCTCGACACCCGCGAAGCAATCCTCAAGGGCGGATCGCGTGGCCCCGCCGTCTCCCCCGGCAAACCTGCCGAAAGCCTCCTCCTCAGCGCCGTCCGCCAAACCGGAGCCCTCCGCATGCCCCCTTCGGGCAAGCTCAAGGATGCGGAAATCGCCGCCCTCACCGAATGGATCGCCATGGGCGCACCCTGGGGCGCAAAAGCGCACGCCTCCAAGGAACCCCCGAAAAAATATTGGGCCTTCCTCCCGGCCCACGAACCGCCGCTCCCCGAAGTCCACAACGCTGCGTGGGTGAAGTCCCCGATGGATCGTTTCATCCTCTCCGCCCTCGAGGCCAAAGGCCTCGCCCCCGCGCCCCCTGCGGACAAGCGCACCCTCATCCGCCGCGCCACCTTCGACCTCACCGGTCTACCCCCGACCCCACGGGAAGTCCGCGCCTTCCTCGAAGACACCCGGCCCGATGCCTTCGCCAGAGTCGTCGACCGCCTCCTCGACTCCCCACACTACGGTGAACGCTGGGGACGCCACTGGCTCGATGTCGCCCGCTACGCCGATTCCAACGGCCTCGACGAAAACCTCGTCTATCGCCACGCCTTCCGCTATCGCGACTACGTCATCCGCGCCTTCAACAAGGACAAACCATTCGACCTTTTCCTCAAAGAGCAACTCGCGGGCGATCTCCTCCCCGGCCCTGCCTCCGACCAAGAGTCCTTCGAGCGCTGGACCGCCACCGGCTTCCTTTCCCTCGGCGCGAAAATGCTCGCCGAAGATGACCCCGTCAAGATGCAGATGGATATCGTCGACGAGCAGATGGACACCACCGTCCGCACTTTCCTCGGCCTCACCATCGGATGCGCCCGCTGCCACGATCACAAATTCGATCCCATCCCCCAAGCCGATTACTACTCACTCGCCGGAATCTTCAAGAGCTCGAAAACCATGGAGAATTTCAAGGTCGTGGCCCAGTGGCACGAGTACGTCCTCGCCCCGGCCCCTGAGCGCGAAAAGCTCCAGCAGCACAAAGCGAAGATCGAAGCGAAGAACAAAGAGATCGGGCAAATCAGCAGCGCCGAAAACAAGAAGCTCATCGACGAAGCGCGCAGCCATGTGGGAGCTTATCTGCTCGCCGCCGGTGACGTTCTGCGCTACGAAGAGACCCCCCTGCGTCCCGCGGCGAGCGGCGGCAAAATCCCCCCCACAGCCATCCGCCGCACCGCCGGAAGTTTCGATCGCGGCAACGCCCCGCGCACGCTCGAAAAGGAAAAATCGAACGTACCCAACGGAGCCAAAGGCCCCTTCTTCGCCGAGTACGACGTCACCGTTCCACACCCCGGCGACTACCAGTTGGACTTCCTCGAGGAAGAAGTGGGCGCGGGCACCGTCGATATCCAGGTCAATGGCACTCTCGAACTCCGTGGCCAGCGTGGCGTCGAGAACCGCCAGGCGTCCCCCGACGCCGGAGGATGGAGCGTCAAAGGCGTGCTCCCCCTGAAAGCCGGGAACAACACCATCCGCCTCGAGCACAAATCCCGATTCCCATACTACGAAGCGCTCCTCCTCACCGCGCTTCCCAAAGGTGCCCCAGCCCCGCGCTCACGCGTGCAGATCAGCCGGCAGTACGGCATCAATCCCGGCTTCCTCGCCAATTGGGTCGAGGAAGTGCGCCGCTCGAAGGGCGCGCCGAACTCCGTGCTCTTTGCCCTCCTCGCCTATTCGCAAAAAGGCACGCTCTCCGGTGACGCCCTCGTCGGCTGGACCTCACCCGCGGCGGAACGCTTCCGTGGATTCAACCCCAAGACCAGGCAGGAACTCGCCGCCCGCTACGAAGAGTTGTTCCACGAAGCCGATCGCGAGTGGCAGAAGGCGCTCAGTGAGCGGGGCGACACCCCTGCTCCCAAAGTCGAACGCAACGCCGTCAACCGCGAGGAAGGCCTGCCCAACGCGCAACTCGAGGCCTTCCGCGGACTGGCCTACGCCAAAGCCGGCCCCTTCGCCGCGCCGCTCGATGCCCGCGATTACTATTCGCAGTCTGCCCGCGCGCAGATCGACCAACTCGAAAAAGAACGCAAGGAACTCGAACAGTCCACACCTGATCTCCCCCGCGCCATGGGCGTCACCGAAGGCGAGGTCGCCGACATCCCCATCCACCTCCGCGGCAGCCATTGGACCCTCGGCCAGGTGGTCCCGCGCCGCTTCCCGCGCGTCATCGCCGGTGAAAACCAGCCGCCCATCCCGCCCACCGGGAGCGGACGCCTGCAATTGGCCGAATGGATGGCCAAACCCGAAAATCCCCTCACCAGCCGCGTCTTCGTCAACCGCGTCTGGCGCTGGCACTTCGGACGCGGCATCGTTCCCTCCGTCGATAACTTCGGACGCCTCGGTGAACAGCCCCTCAATCAGCCCCTGCTCGACTGGCTTTCTCTGCGCTTCGTCGAACAGGGCTGGTCCATCAAGAAACTCCACCGCCTCATCATGCTGTCCAGTACCTACCAGATGAGTTCCGCCTACAGTCCGCACGCCGCTGAAGTCGACCCCGAAGATACCCTCATGTGGCGCGCCGCGCGGCAGCGCCTTGAAGCCGAATCCATCCGCGACGCCGTCACCGCCGTCACCGGCGTCATCGACTTCCACGCGGGCGGCTCCTTGCTCACCTACAAAGACCGCGAATACGTCAGCAACACCGCCCGCCGCGGAGGAGCCGATTACGATCTCCCGCGCCGCGCTGTCTACCTGCCCGTCGTCCGCAGTTCGATGTACGAGATGTTTCAGGCCTTCGATCTCCCCGACCCCTCCACCGCCAACGGCGATCGCCACTCCACCGTCATCGCCCCGCAGGCGCTCTTCATGATGAACGCCGATCTCGTCCTCAACGCCACGCACACCATGGCGGAAAAGCTCCTCGCCGACTCCTCCCTCGACGACGCCGCGCGCATCCGCGAAGTCTACGAACGCGCGCTCGCCCGCCCCCCCGCCGCCAAGGACATTGACCGCGCCCTCACCTTCATCGCCCAAATCGGCAAACAACTCGAATCCCGCGAAACGGACGCCGCCAAACGGCGCCTCCTCTCCTGGCAGAGCTTCTGCAAAGCGCTGCTCACGTCGAACGAATTCATCTACCTGAATTGAGGACAACTGTGAACCGGCACTGGAATTCCTATCTCAACAAGACGCTCTCGCGCAGGGAACTGCTGCGCGTCAGCAGCGCCGGTTTCGGCGCGGTCGCGCTCGCCGGCCTGCTCGGCGGCCAATTGCAGGCATCCGACATGCGCGGCGCCGCGCCCGGTCCGCTCGCCGTCAAACCGCCCCATTTCCCGCCCCGCGCCAGGCGCGTCATCTTCCTCTTCATGCACGGCGGCCCCTCGCATGTCGACACCTTCGACTACAAGCCGCTCCTCCGCCGCGATCACGGCAAGCCGCTCCCCTTCAAACGTCCCAAAGTCGTCTCCAGTGAAACCTTCAACCTGCTCAAGTCCCCCTGGGAGTTCAAACAGTACGGCCAAAGCGGCGCATGGGTCAGCGACCTCTTCCCTGAATTCTCCAAACGCGTCGACGACGTCTGCTTCATTCGCTCTATGTGGGGCTCCAACTCCCGCCACGGCGGAGCCCTCCTCGAACTCCACACCGGAAGCGACACCTTCGTGCGCCCGTCCATGGGCTCCTGGATCACCTACGGCCTCGGCAGCGAAAACCAAAGCATGCCCGGCTACATCACCATCTGCCCCACCCAGAGCCACGGCGGAGCCAACAACTACT
>JADLBG010000876.1 GCA_020847895.1 Bryobacterales bacterium | reverse complement strand
TCGTTCTTGGATTTGAAGTAGTAGTAAAGGCTCCCGCTGTTGGCCTCCGCCTTCTTCAGAATCTCCGCCATGCTCGTGGCGTGGTATCCCTGCGTGTGAAAAAGCTCCCTCGCCGCAAGGACGATTTGGCGCGCGCGGGGAAAAACCGGACAAAAACGGGGATTTCAAAAATTGCGTAAGTTTAGGAGCGGTCGCGGCTTATGGTTAAAAACTGGGATTTTCCAAAAACCGTACAAAGGTCGTTTTTTGGAGAATTCGGGGGGTAAAACCGGACGGATTGGAAACGGAGATTGCTCCGTAAGTCTTTGCAGCGTAGCGTCTTAACTGAAAACACTTCAAGCCGCGGCGCGCGGGGTGGCGCGCGCGCGCCCGCGCGCTGGTTTTCGGCGATCGGGTCGATCGCGGCGAACCGGCCGAGGCGGTGGCGGCGTCGCGGTGGGGGCCAACGTGGCGCGAACCGTGGGCCTTCGGGGCGGCGATGCGGCCGTGGTCCCGGTTAACTTCTTCGATCGAGACGCTCAATTGGCCGAGGGCGCGGGCGACCAACTCAAGCCGGTCTTCGATCGCCGCCAAGAATCGCGGCGGGACCTCGCGCGTCAAACGCCTGACGCGAGCCCAGTCCGATGCTTGGATGACCAGTCGATTCAACATGAGCGGGATTCTACCTTTCGGCGTTCCTGGCGGACAGAACTTTCCGGGGAACGCAAGCGCGAGGGTCGGACTCGAACCGCCCCTTCCGGTCTGGTTGACCGGCGTGACACCTGTTCACTGCCCGCGCGAATTCGTCTGCCCTTGTAGCACCTCGCGCCCGCCTCGGCGATCGCACTATAGGGCAGGGGCGGCGATGCCAGCTTGTAGCGGGGGTCGAGGATCTTCACGTAGCGAACACTGGGGACCGGCACGCGCGTGGCCCCGGTTCGCCTGGCAAACTCCGGAACACTTGCCGCGCCGCCCAGAGCCTGCGGCGCGTTGGCCGATGCACAGAGCTTATGAACCATTCGGCCGCCGGGCAGGCGGAGGAATTCCGTCCATCGAATCCCTGTTAATGCAAAGCCGGAGGCCCGATAGATCGTCCCGTCGCCGCACTGGCCGGCGTCGGCGAAACTCAGTATCCATTTAATGTGCGGGGCGTGGCGGCGGAGCAGGCGGCAGGCCGCGGCGATCACCCGGCTCTCGGCGTTGCGCGGCACGTCGGACTCCAGCACCATTCGATTGAGCTCCAGCATGTCGTTCCACGGCGTGCCTGGAACCAGCGGAAGCATGTTGCGGCGGCACATCGGTGGGCCGAACTGCATCGCGCCTACCAGGCTACGCCCGGCAAAGACGCCGAGGTGCAGGGTCGAGTTCCGACAGAAACTGGCGGAGTAGTGCAGACGCCTGACGACATCGATCGCCTCATCGCGGTCGACGGGGGCGACGATAAGGTCTTTGACCATCGCCGGCGCGGAGCCATTCGCGCACGATCCGGGCGATCGCGTTGCCGTTGCTGTTGGCGTTGACCTTGCTTGTCGCTCCATCCTTTTTCACCCGCTTCAATGCGGTGTCCAGTTGCTTCCACTGGCTGTCGTGCAGGGTGAATGTCACCTGCCGAAACGGCGGTCGCTCACCCTTCTTCAATTTCGAGCAGGCCAGCCGCCAGAGCGGCTCGGCCGTTTCGGTATTAAGCTTGCTCTCGGCGGCCAGCTTGACCGCCTCGCTTCGATTCTGGGTCTTCACTCACATTTCGCTTGCTCCGGGTCCGATTGAATAACTGGTCGATTGTGGCCGGCGTGATAAATCCTCGTGCGATAACACGAGTGTCGGAACCCTTCCGGGTCCAGCCGACGCGCCGGTCCTTCTCTATCCTCCCTTCGGATGTTCGGCTCGCTACGCCGCATGGGTTCTTGCTCGTTTTGGGGGAGACTTCAATTTCAACAATGCGGTCTCATCGAGGCCCAGGGCCTTGGCCAGCAGGCGAAGCGTGTCATCCCGGGCGCGAGTGCGGTCGGTTTCGATCAGGGAAATCGTCGTGTCCTTCAAGCCGGCCATCTTGGCGAGCCTTTTCTGAGAGAGACCACGGCTTCGGCGCTCACTGAGGAGGAAGGATGAAAGCTCGCTGCGGCGCTCAACCTTTTCGGCGGGCGCAGGGGCTACCGGCGCGGGAGTTGGTGGCGAGGGCGGCTCGAAGGGCGTTCGATGTGAATGAGCATACTGCCTTGCGCGGAGGCTGGTTTTGGCTGATTCGAAGAGCCGTGCCGTCAACTCGCCCAAGCGGCCGTGAAGTTCGCATGCCTCGGCCAACGAAAGCTTGACGCCGTAGTCGCCGTAAGTCATCAGAATGCAGGGGACATCCTGCGCCGTGTCGCTTTTGACACGGTCAAAGACGGACTGGTCGATGGGGATGAGTTTGATCATTTCTTACACGTCAAAACGGGCACGGCACCGGCGGCAATCGCCGGTGCCGTGCGGGTTGCGCTTATTCGCCGACCGGGCCTTCGATCGGATCGCCCTCGGCGGGCGGGGCTTCGACGGGATGGATGCGCTCGGGCGGCATCGGGCCTGGCGGCGGCGGGCTCGCGTCGTCGCTGGTCTGTTCCGGGGGGCCATCGGGATGGTTCATGGCTGTCTCCTCAGTGTTGGCATTGCGCTCTCCTTGCTGGGCTATTGCCTCAGCTGTGGGTGGTTTCTCCGCCGTCACGATCAGGCGGAACGTCTGGTGTAACTCCGCCATCGGCGGTGTCGGATCGGCGAGGCCGGTGGAGTCCAGCGGCAGGGCGAATATGCACCGGGCGAAGGTCATCTCGTCCTCGCCGCCTGCGCCGCCGGACTGCGTGCAGGGAAACTGCAGGTACCAGAGCAGCGACTCCGCGCCGCCGTCGTCGATGGCAACGAAAACGCTGCGCTGATTGCCGCTGCAATCGTCATTCGAGACGATGGCGAAGCCTTCGAGGTTCCAATTCGGCGGGCTGCCTGTCGGTCGGCCGTAAGTAAAGAGCTCGTTGATTCGGAGCTCGCCGCCGGATGCGCTGGAGCCCAGGGTCGCTACTTCGATGCGGTTCCAATTTGCGCCGTGCAGGATGTAGAGACGGCCGTCCGAGCGGTCGAAGGCGAGCTCGCAGCTTTCGCCGTAGTTGGTCTGGTAGGAACCGACGAAGGTGAAGCTGCCGTCGAAGCGATTGAGATCGAATGCGTAGAGTCGTCCGCCGTTCTGGTGTGCGACGAGCATGATGCCGCCCATGCCGTTCCGGCTGAGGTACGGGTTACCGCTGCCATCGACGAAACCCTGCGCCGCCAGGAAGGCATCGGGCACGAAGCAAAGACCCTCCGCGCCGGCGCTGCCGATCGCCGGGAGGTGCGGCGCGGTGTTCCAGTTATTGACAAGGATCGCGGTACCGTAGGTTGCGATTGAATATTCCTTGATGCGCTCTTCGCCCTCGAGCAGCAGATAGATGACGGCTTCGCCGTAGTCGGCCTGGGTGACGGCCTCTAGGTCGCCGAAGTTGGACCATTCGCCGCGAAGGCCGTTCTGATAGTCGATCTCGAAGCTTCCGTTGCCATCCTCGCGGAGGGCCCAGAATTTGGAACCGCCGGTGCCGCCGTTTCTGCACACCCAGAGTCGGCGCGTCTGCGGATTCCAGAAGGCCGAGCTCAGGTTGACATGAAAATCGTTGGTGCCCGGGCCTTCGACTTCGGTGAGGTTGGCGGCGGCGCTCATGCTCTCGGCCGGCCAGGGGATTTCGCCGCCGGCGGCGGGTGTCGCGAGCAGAATGATCGCTGCGAGGTTTTTAATCATGATTATTTGCTCTCCTGCGAGCAACTCCCTTTGAAGAGCAGGCTTGTGAGGATCGATATTCCGAGCGCCTGCCAGAACGTGATCACCGGAAGTCCAAAGAGCTTCGGGCACAGCCAGTTCCACAGGAAATACACCGGGATGAATTGAAACAACGCCGCCAGCGCCGCGAAGAATATGATGGCCATGACGGCCATGACAAATGTCACAATAGCGTTGCTCATGATGCTGGGTCCCTTTTCACTAAATCAGGCTTGTCCTTCGTGCGGGCCACCTTCGCGTGGAGTGAACGGAATTCATCAGTCGTCACGAGGCAGTGCATGCACTGCCAGGGTTCGTAAACCCCGGGTTCGCAGATGCAACGACTCCTGCAATCAGGACACTCGTGAATGATGGCCTTCGGTACCGTATGGGTCATGGTTCCCCCCCTTGTTCCACCGCGCGGCGGGCGTCGAAGTCCATGAGTGACAGGATGATGGCACGGACGAGGGTGGTGTCCTCGGCGGCTTCGGTCGCCGGTCGGCCGCGCAGGGCGGCAAATGCCCGCTCGGCCCGCTGGTGCAGCT
>JADLBG010000875.1 GCA_020847895.1 Bryobacterales bacterium | reverse complement strand
TTCTGTTGCATTCCAGAATTTCATATTCTATTATTGGAAGTAAGCCGGGGAGGCAACTCCCACCAAAGCGAGACTAACCTCATAAAGACCCCTGAAGCAAACCTCCCCGGCGCCCGAAAGGGTTTTCCCTCTTCCGAGAACCTCTCCCACACAAACTCCCGGCAATAAGTTCTGCGCAGTGAGCCGCTCGTGATATGATTCCCTTGGGTGAAGGAAGTTACAATCCTTGGCTCCACCGGATCGATTGGAACCAGCACCCTGGACGTGATCCGGCGGAATGCCGATAGATTCCAAGTATTTGCGTTGGCTGCCGGCCGCAACGTGGAGTTGCTTGCGGGTCAGGTGCGCGAATTTCGTCCGAAGGTGGTTGTGGTTGCAACGGATGAGATTCTGGAGCGTCTAGTAGATGTTCTCCGGGATTTGGGATTTCCAAAGGGGGAGTGGCCGGAGTTGACGAGTGGGGCCGCCGCACGGGTGGCGGTGTCGACAGCAGCGGAAGTGGATTTTGTGATGTCGGCCATCGTGGGCGTATCCGGCCTGGAAGCCACCTATGAAGCCGTGAAGCGCGGCAAGGCCCTGGGACTGGCAAACAAGGAGGTCCTGGTGGCGGCGGGGAACCTGGTGATGAGAGCAGCGCGGGAATCGGGGACGGAACTATTGCCGGTGGACAGCGAGCACAACGGGGCGCACCAGTGTCTGCGGGCAGGGCTGCGCAAGGAGGTACGAAAGCTCATCCTGACGGCGTCGGGCGGGCCTTTTCGCAACACACCGAAGGAAATGCTGGCAACCGTGACTCCCGCGCAGGCTTTGAATCATCCAACATGGAAGATGGGTCCGCGCATCACAATCGATTCGGCGACGTTGATGAACAAGGGTTTTGAAGTCATCGAGGCGTGCTGGCTGTTTGATTTTGAAGCGAAAGACGTGGAAGTGGTGGTGCATCCGCAGTCCACCATTCACGCCATGGTGGAATACAGTGACGGCAGCGTGATCGCTCAGGTATCGGCAACCGATATGCGGATGCCGATTCAGTACGCATTGACCTATCCGGAACGGCATGAAGCGCCCGTTCCGCGTCTGAACTGGAGCGAGTCTCGCCAATGGGAATTCCATGCGCCTGATTTTGAGAAGTTTCCGCTCTTGCGGCTGGCCTTTGGGGCGATGGAGAGCGGCGGTTCGGCGACATGTACGTTGAATGCCGCCGATGAGGTGGCGGTGGAAGCATTTCTGGCTGGGGAGATCGCATTCCCGGCGATCGCGGAGGTGGTGGAGGAAACCTTGGAACAAATGAGCCCCCGCGAGGCGTCTTCCATTGGGGACGTTCTGGAAATTGACCGCCAATCAAGAGAGGTAGCCCGGGGAGTCTGCCAGAGGCGGGCCGGGGTGAAAGCATAACTGCCATGAACTTTCTGGAGAACGTTTGGTGGCTGCTGGTCCTGATCGGGGTGATGATCCTGATCCACGAGTTGGGACACTATTGGGCAGCCCGGATTTTTGATGTCAAGGTGGAAGCGTTCAGTTTCGGCTTCGGCCCGCGCCTGTTCGGATTCAAGCGCGGGGAGACGGACTTCCGCTTCTCGCTGATATTCTTTTTCGGCGGCTATGTGAAGATGGCGGGCCAGGAAGGGGGCGAGGAAGGAGTTCCGGACCCGCGGTCGGTGCTGGCGAAGCCACGATGGCAGCGTCTTCTGATCGCTTTTGCCGGACCGTTCATGAATGTGGTGCTGGCGGTGGTGCTGGTGACGGGCTTGTTCACCGTGCATTTTCCGAAGGTGCCCGTAACACATTCACCGCTGGTGGGTTATGTTACGGCTGACGGCGCGGCGGCGAAGGCGGGAATCAAGGAAGGCGATCGCATCCTGCGCGTCGACGACGTGAACAACCCGACGTGGGAAGATATCGCGCTGAAGGAGATCGCGAGCGCGAACCGGCCGATGCTGGTTCTGGTGGAGCATCCGGACAAGCAGCAAGAGGTGATCCGGGTGACGCCGACGCTTGATGAGCGCAACGGGGTTGGAATCGCCGGCTGGTCGGAGGAGATGCCGGTCCAGGTGGAGAGTGTCGAACCTGGGATGGAGGCGCAGCACGCCGGGCTCAAGAAGGGTGACAGGCTCGTGAAGGCGAACGGGGAGAAGATCCTTTCGACGCCCAAGCTGCATGACATCATGAAGGCCTCCGGAGGCAAGCCGGTCAGCCTCACCTACCTGCGTGATGGCCAGGAACATACCGTGGAGGTAACGCCGCGCTACAAGACGATCGAGGGTCAACCGCGGTGGCTGATCGGGGTGCGGCTGGAATCGCCGGTCACCTACGTGGCACTTCCCGTGGTGCAAGCGTTTGAGGAATCGGTGAAGGCGAACGCGCGCAACGCGGGGTTGATCTTCCAATTCCTGAAGGGAATCGTGGAGCGGCGGATGTCGCCGAAGTCGCTGGAGGGGCCGATCCGGATCGCGCAGATCTCGACGGAGGCGGCGCGCGAAGGCCCGTCGTCCTTTTTCGGGTTGATGGCCATGGTGAGCCTGAACCTGGCGATTTTCAACCTGCTGCCCATCCCCATTCTCGACGGAGGCCAGATTCTGGTGTTGCTGATCGAGATGCTCATGGGGCGCGACCTGAGCGCCACGGTGAAGGAAGCGGTGTTCAAGGTTGGGTTTGTCTTCCTCATGATGATGGTGGTGTTCGTGCTGTACAACGACATCACGAAGATCCTCACCAGTTGATCGGGCGCAGATGAGGCGAGTGATTCCGACGGCTCCTATTGCGGCGGGAAGAGGTTGCTCAGTTCCTGGACCATTCCCTGCTCTTCGGGGGAGAACCTGCTCTTGAAGGCGTCGCTGTTCAAATGGGTCTGGCGTTCTTCGGCCGGCATACGGCCGAGGCGGTTCACTTCGCGGCGGATTTCGACGCGGCGTTCCTGGGGAAGCGCGGTCATGCGGCGGTAGACCTGGCGGACGGCCTGCTGCTTTTCCGGAGGCATGTTCTCGAGGATGCGGGCCGAGCGCTGGATGCGCTGTTTTTGTTCGGGGGTGAGTTCGTTGTAGCGCTCGAGATTGCTCTCCACCCGCTTGCGGCGCTCTTCGGGAAGGCGATCGAGGGCGCGTTCGCGCTGCTGGGGGGTCATGTTGCTGAGCCGGTCGATCATCTGAGCCCGGCGAGCCTCCTGGCGCTTCTTGAGCGGCCCCTTCTTGGGGAAGACGCCCTTGCGCACCTGCGCCTGAGCCGGAAAGACCAGCAGAAGGCCGAGCAGGATTGTGAGAGCGCGCGAGAGCATTTCAGGCTTCCTTTACATATCCCGGTTGGAGTTTGCCGGGTCGGCGACGGTGAACTGACGGATCATCTCCATATCCTCGAGGGTTTTCTCCACCTGCTCGGCGTCGACGCGATCGGGGTTCTTCGCAGCGGACGGGTCTGTGGAGGACGAGGAAGAGGAGAAGGGGCGAATCCACAATCCGGCGGCGAGCAGGAGAACAGCGGCGACGGGAATGGCGGGCCGCCAGATTCCCGGTGTGGAGACGGCCAGGCGGCTCCACAGACGGCTCCACCACGGCGCCCGTTGTTCGGCCTCGAGGCGGGCGAAAAGGCGCTGGTCGAAGTCTTCGGAGACGGGCATGGCCTCGAAGCCGTCGAGGGCGCTCCAGACGGCCATTTGGGATACGGCGAAGGCGCGGCAAGCGGGACAATGCTCCATGTGGCGCTCAAACACAGAGGCCAGTTCCGGGACGAGTTTGCGGTTACAGTAATCGAGCAGCAGGCCAGCGTTCTCTTCGCCCGAGAGGAGCGGGCATTGCGTGAATTCCTGTCTATCGCCGCGGTTCACTTCCAACATATCGATCCTTCCCTTAAGCCAAGTGTGCCAGGCGCGCGCGTAGTGTTTCATAGGCGCGGAACAACAGCGATTTTACGGCCGACTCCGAGCATTCGAGCGCGCCGGCGATCTGGGAGTATTCCATCTCCTGATACTTGTGCATCAGGACAGCGGATCTCTGCTTCTCCGGCAGGCTTTCAATCGCTTTTCTGATTTCCGCGAATCGAGCCTCGCGAAGCATTTTCTGTTCGACGGTCCCCTCGCGGTCCGGAATCTGGCGGGACATCCCCTCGCCAACTTCCAGATCGAGGCTTTCCTGGCCCCGCTCATGCTTGCCATCGCGGAGCCAGTTGAGCGCCAGATGGGTGGCAATGCGAAACAGCCAGGTGGTGAACTTCGCGGTGGGCTCATAGGTAGCGCGCGAACGATACACGCGAAGAAACACTTCCTGCGCCAACTCCTCCGCCACGGACCGGTGCTGCACCATGCGGTAGAGAAAATGAATGACCTGCATTCGGTGGCGCTCCAGCAGGACGGCGAAGCTGGTGGTACAGCCGTCGCGGACCCGGAGCATCAATTCGGCGTCGCGTTCCAGACTCGCCACTGCCGTCACACCTTTTTGAACACCGGTTTCCAAGGAATGTTGCGGGACAAATCACTCCCCTTTGAGGGAGCGCTCCATTAATTCGCGCAGCGCCTCGTGGGGGGACGTCCGCCCACTGAGGATCGCTCCCACTTCCTCTGTGATCGGCAGGTTGACCTGAAACTTTCGGGCGAGATCGAGCGCGGCGTAGGTGGTTTGGACGCCTTCGGCCACCATCTTCATCGAGCCGAGGATCTGCTGGAGGCTTTTGCCGGACGCCAGGTCGATTCCAACTTTACGGTTACGGCTGAGTTCGCCGGTGCAGGTGAGGACGAGGTCGCCGAGCCCGGCAAGGCCGGCCAGGGTGAGCGGGTTGGCACCCATGGCGACGGCGAGACGGCTGATTTCGGCCAGACCGCGGGTGATGAGGGCGGCGCGGGAGTTGCTGCCGAGGCCGAGTCCCTGGCAGACGCCGGCCGCGATGGCGATGATGTTCTTGAGCGCGGCTCCGATTTCGACGCCAATAGGGTCCGAATTGGTGTAGAGGCGGAAAGTTGGGCCGGAAAAGGAGTCCTGGATCTGAATCGCTAATGGAGAATCGGTGGAGGAGATGGCGATGGCGGCGGGTTCGCCGAGGGCGATCTCGCGGGCGAAGGTAGGACCGGAGAGGACGGCGACGCGCGGGGGAAACCTGGGTCCGATAACCTCTTGGAGGACCTGGCTCATCCTGAGGAGCGTACCGTTCTCGATACCTTTTGTGGCGCTGACGAAGAGCATGCCGGGAGTAAGGAACGGGAGCATGCCGGCGGCAACAGCGCGGACGTGGTGGCTCGGCATCACGGTGAGGACGATTTCCGCGTTTTCGAGAACCTCTTGCAGGCTGTTGCGCGGGTCGACGGCGGGGGGGAGCGGGATACCGGGGAGGAACACGGGGTTCTCGCGAGTGGCGGCCATTCGGGCGGCGAGGTCGGCTTCGTAGACCCAGAGGCGAATGCACTCAAAGCGCGGGGCGAGCACAACGGACAGTGCCGATCCCCAACTGCCGCCGCCGATAATCGCTAAGCGGGTCAATGTTTCGTTCCTCCGAAGTGGAATACGTTCTCGGCGCCGGCGCGAAGACGGGCGATGTTGGCCTTGTGCCGCCAGACGACGAAGACCGCGCCGAGGACGGCGGCAATGACGACCGGCGCGGGCGGATGTTGAATCAGGAAGACCGCCAGGGGGAAGGTGGCGGCGCCCAGAATGGAGCCGAGGGAAATATAGCGGGTGGCGGCCACGGCGATGACAAACACGACAACCGTGGCGAGCAGGGGTAGGGGAGTGAGAAAGGCGAAAGCGCCCACGCTGGTGGCGGCTGCCTTGCCGCCATGGAACCCCAGGAAGGCAGGGAAGGCATGTCCGAGCGCCACGACGAGGGCGGCGGCACTGACCCAAAGCGGGTCGGCGCCGGTGAGCCAGGATGCAAACCAGACAGCGGCGAAGCCTTTGGCCATGTCGAGGATGAGGGTGAGGACGCCAAGAGCGCGGCCGCCGGCGCGGAGGACATTGGTGGCTCCGATATTGCCGCTGCCGGATTGGCGGACATCGCGGCCGGTCTTGAGGCGGACCAGCAGGTAGCCGAACGGAATCCCGCCGAGCAGA
>JADLBG010000874.1 GCA_020847895.1 Bryobacterales bacterium | reverse complement strand
GAACACAGTGGCCAGCCTCAGGATCACCGGATGGAAGCTCTCCGTGCGCGCCTTCAGCAGCGCTCTTTCGCTGTCCACCTTTGTCTGCGCGTACACCGAAATCGGCCCGGTGGCCGACCTCTCATCCACGATTTCCTCCGTCTCTCCATACACGCTGCACGAAGAGGCAAACACGAATCGCTTCACTCCGTATCCCTTGGCAACTTCCGTCATCATTCGCGTAGCCGCATAGTTGATCTCGAGCGCCGCGTGTCGATCCTGTTCGCATGCCGGATCTCCCACAACCGCCGCCAGATGGATGACGGAATCCACTCCTTTCATCGCGGAAACCACGCTTTGAATATTTCGGCAATCCCCGATGCAGAGTTCCAGACGTGGGTGTCCGAAAAGCTCCCGCACTGCCTCATTTCCATAGACAAAGCTGTCGAGCAGACGCACGGTCTTCCCTCTCGCCAGCAGTTTGCGGCAGAGAATCGATCCGATATAACCGGCGCCCCCCACCACAAGCACCGGACTCGCCCCGTCGCCGCACGCGGAAGCAACCTGGACATTCCGCGCCTTTGAAACACCCCCAGGCTGGGAAATCAGAGATTTGATCACGCGCGCGCCCACCGTCATTCCATTCACCAGAACAATGAACACCATAATGGCGCTCCGCGAAAGTGCTTCCGCCCGGCTTACCAGAAACGCCGCGAACAGGAAAATCAACGTCGCCAGTGTGACCCCCCTTGCCAGCACCGTCCACTTGTAACTCGTAAAATAACTCCGCGACCGCGTGTAGAAACCGCTTGCGAAAAAAACGATCGGGAATACCACCGACAACGGCAGGAAGGAGTGCAAGTAAAACCCGCGGAGTTCGCGCATCAACTGTGTGGTACGGACACCCCCTCCTCCCGTCGCCTGCCATAAAACCACCGCCGCCAACGAGGCGAGAGCCGAAAGATGCACCATTGCCATGTCGGCCGCCATTCGTGGCAACGCCTCCTTCCAAATCACATCTTTGTATGTACGCCTCATCGCAGCATTCTCCTTCTTCTAATTGGCGGTAACACCCGCCGGACAACTCGCCAGTGGTAGGGCTATCGAAGGCCTCCGGTGCTCTGCGATAGTCCCCTTCACCGCTTCAATCACGTCCTCGACATCCTCGTCCGTCATCCGTGGATACAACGGAAGTGAGACGTAACCCTCGTATAACTCCTCGGCCAACGGAAACTCCCGTGCGCAATACCCGAAGCGGGCCTGATAATACGGATGTCTGTGGACAGGGATGAAGTGCACGCTTGCGCCGATCTGCCGCCGCTTCAACTCTTCGATGAATTCTGACCGGCTGATCCGCAGCGCGCTTCGCCGCAACCGGACCGGATAGAGATGGTAAACGTGCACGCGCTCCGGTAATTCTACTGGCAGTTCCAACTCCTCAAACCGCCCGAACGCCGCCTCATAGCGCCCTGCTATCTCCCTGCGCCTGGCAATAAAGGAATCCAGCCTTCTCAACTGGTGAAGCCCGAGCGACGCCTGCACGTCGGTCATGTTGTCCTTGTAGCCCGCCTCCTGGACTTCGTAATACCAGGACCCGGATTCCGCATAGCGCCTCCAGGCGTCACGGCTCATCCCGTGCAACGCAAGCCTACGCAGCAATGTCGCCGTTTGATCGTCGGAGGTCGTTATCATTCCCCCCTCGCCTGTCGTCATGTTCTTGGTGGCATAGAAGCTGAACGCCGTGCATCTGCCGTGCGTGCCGATCTTTTTTCCCTTGTATACCGCCCCCACCGCGTGCGCCGCATCCTCGATTAGTGCGATCCCATGCCTGCGTGCAACATCCTCCAAACCTCGCAGGTCGCACGCTTGCCCCGCAAAGTGCACCGGAACAATTGCCTTCGTCGCAGGCCCAATAGCTTGCGCGGCGATGCCAGGATTCATGAGCCCTTGTGCGTCCACGTCCACCAGCACGGGCCGCGCCCCGAGATGGACGACAACATTTGCCGTCGCACAGAACGTTAGCGTGGGAACCACCACTTCGTCCCCCGGCCCCACGCCCAGTGCCGCCAGCGACAGATGCAGCGCCGACGTGCACGAATTGACGGCAATCGCATGCCGCGCTCCCGTGTATTGGGCAAACTCCTCCTCGAATCGTTTCACCTTGGGGCCCGTCGTGACCCATCCGGACCGGAGGCTGTCGACAACCTCTCCGATCTCTTCTTCACCGATCTGCGGAAGACAGTACGGGAGAAATTGTTTGCGCACTGGACAACTCCTTGAGTGATTCGAGATACAACCCGTGATACCCCGCAAGCATTCGCTCTTGTGTGTAGCGTTGTTCGTAAATGCGGCGGGCTGACATTCCCAATTGGCTCCGCAAAGCCTCGTCGTCTACCAGTTTCGTGATCGCGGCCGCCAGTTGTGCCGGTTGCTTTGGCGCCACCAACAGGGCGCCCTCCCCTTCATTGGTCGCCTCGCGGTTCGATCCAATCGCCGTTGTAATGATCGCGCAACCCTGACACATTGCCTCCAGCAACGCGATGGATAGACCTTCCCTCCATGTCGGAAAAACAACAATGTCACTTGCCGCCAGCAACTCCGGAATGTCTTCCTGAAAACCGGTAAAACACACTTGTTCCCTAAGGCCGGCATCCTCAGCCATCCGCTCGAGATTCAGCCTCAGTTCACCCTCCCCTACAATCAACAGCGCCAGACGCTGCCTGGGTTCGGGCGATAATTGCCCCAGTGCATTCAGAAGATCCTCCAACCCCTTCTCCGGTGCGAGCCGGCCGGGCGTGAGCAGGACGGTCTGCCCCTCCTTGATATTCCACCTGTCGCGTACTCTCTGCCTGTCTTCGCAAACGGAATTCCTGCTGTCCGGGATACCGTTTGGAATTGCCCGGATCTTTTCCCTGGCCGCGATGCCCAACTGCTTGCCCCACTGCTCGTGAAAGTGGCTTACCGCGATCACTTTTTGGCAGCCCCAAGAGGCTATGCGTTCGAGAACCGTATAAAAAAGAATCTTCACGCGGGGCGAACTCTCATGAAATGCCAATCCGTGAACGGTGTGAATCACGACTGGAACATTCGCCATCCGGGCTGCTATCCGTCCCACAAAACCTGCTTTCGTCGTGTGCGTATGAACCACCGTATACCGATGGCTTCTCAGGAATCTGTAAAGTTTCCATAGTCCCTTGAGGTCAGCCCAAGGCCTTATCTCCCGCCAGATCACGTCCGCGGGAATCACCGGAACCCCCGCCGCCGCCGCCGCGCCGCAAAATTGCGGATCGGTGGCGAGAACCGCCACCTCCCAGTCGAGGGTTTGCCAGAATCGCGCCAGACGGATGATCCCAAGTGAGGCGCCGCCGAGTTTGGAATCTCCTACGACATGAAGAATTCTGACTGCCACGTGTCACTCCCTCCACTAAAGAAGTTTTCGGAACGTCAAACCACTCCCGATCAAACGAAACCCGCAGCTCTCGTACAGCCTGCACGCGGCTATATTCCGGAGTTGGGTCCCCACTCGCACACCCCGCACCTGCCTGTCGGCCAGCCAGCGAAGCGTGAAGTTTGTCATCGCCGTTCCAATGCCCATGCCGCGGGCCGCTTCTGCCGTTGCTACTAGCACGATGGTCGCCAAACGGACTCCACAAAGCCGCTCAATTTCGTAATCGGCCTTAACCGTCACAAATCCGAGCACTTCCTTATCCCGTGTGGCCGTAATCACTACATCCGCCGCTCCCCCCTCGCAGGAATTTCTCAGCCATTCGGCGTGAATCCGGTCGGCCACTCCCGGCCGCAGTGCCGAATCGGCATGGAACCGGTCGAATTGGTACGCTTTGGACGCGAGTTTAACGATCCCTTCCAGTTGATCCTTCTTGTACAAACCAACCTCAACCGGCCCTGAAACTTCCGCGCCGGCCATCCGCCCATCAAGCCTCATCCCAAACGTCAATATCCCGTCAATCACCTCGAACCCGGCTTCTTCGAGCGCATGAGCGCCACTCAGGTCCGCGGAGTCCACCCGTGCCGTGAGGTGCCGGATCCCGGCTTCATGGCTGCCCTCGAGAGATGTCTTCAGAATCGTTCGCCGGATGCAATCCTCTCTTGCCAGCAGGAACTCCAGTCTCGCCGCCGAAATGCCGAACTGCCTGCTGTCCCATGAGAGCGGAGACCATGCACAGGCGCCGGCCACGCAGCCCGTTTTCTCCTCCATTACAAGCCTTGATCCCAGCTCTCTCATCCATCTCTCGGCCCGTTTTTCTCGCTCTTGACGTAGCGCTGCATCCGGAATCAAATCTCGAAAATAGCCATGAGTGTCCGGCTCGAGATCAGTCAGCAGCCCTACCAGGCCCAAAAGCAAACCTTCCGGCGATGACTTGTCCTTAACAGCGTTCGAGGCCGTCGGCGCCATATTTCCTCTCGTATATATCTCTCCTCAGCACTACGTAGGGGATGGTCCGCATGAGTATGGAAAGATCCTGCACGAGCGACCACTTCCTGACGTACTCTGCGTCCAGGCGCCTCCGCTCTTGCCAGTTGATCCGGTTGCGACCGCTGATCTGGGCCAGCCCCGTAATGCCGGGTCTTACCCGGAGTTTGATCATTTCATCGCCTGAGTAATACTGAAGCTGATCTACCTGGTCGGGCCGGGGGCCCACCAGGCTCATATCTCCTCTCAGCACATTCCACAATTGCGGTAATTCGTCCAGGCTCGCTTTCCTCAGCAAACGCCCGAGTGGAGTGACCCTCCCATCCTCCTCCCCGCAAAAGGCCGATCCGTCTGGGTTCCGAAGATCTTCCGCCTTGTTACGCATCGTGCGGAACTTGGCAATCAGAAACGGCCGCCCCAACCTTCCCAGCCGAGCCTGGCGAAACAGGACCGGACCCGGCGAACTGATCCGCACCAGCGCCGCAAGCAGCAGAAATAGCGGACACAATAGCATCAGCGCGATCGCTGACAACACCACATCGACGCATCGTTTGACAAACAGCTTCATTGCCGGAACTTCGCTCCCGTAAGCACACGCGAAACCGCCGTCCGCGAACTTGTCTGCATCATCTGCTCGTAAATGTTTTCCCACTTGTCCACAACCTTCTCGTGGCTGAATGCGCTCTCTACGCGCTTTCTTGCAGCTATGCCCATGGCCGCCCGCTCATCCTCGGGCAGAGCCATCAATTTCAACATTGCATCCCCCAGTGCCTCGGAATTCCCCGGTTCAATGAGATACCCTGACACCCCATCCTCCACCACCTCCGGATTGCCGCCCACCCGTGTGGCCACAGCAGGAACTCCGCACGCGCAGGCTTCCAATAACGCCATCGGTGTCCCTTCCCAGGCCGACGAAAGAACGTAGCCGTCAACAGCCTGCAACAATTCACGCACGTCTTCCCGTGCCCCGAGAAACCGTACACTTCTTTCAATCCCCAGTTCAGCGGCCAATGCTTCCAATGACCCCCTGAGAGGCCCGGATCCAGCTATCACCATCAGGACTCGCGGCACCCTCGCCGCCACGAAGCCAAAGGCCCGCAAAAGGTTCGGATAGTCCTTCGGCTCCCGCAGATTCCCCACGGCCAACCATACAAAATCTTCCCAACCCATCTGCGTCCGAATCTGTTCCCCTGCTGCCTTGTCCGGCGCAAAGTAGGACACATCCACACCATTCGGCACCCAGGCGGCCTTTCCCTCGGCCGCCAGCTTCCCGTCGACGTACCGCGCCAAACCCGCCCTGCTCACGTTTGTCGTAAGGTCGGAAAGCGGATCGGTCAACCGGTACGCCCAATCGCGCCACCTCCCTCCTTCCCAGACGCTGTGTGCCGTACAAATCAAGGCCGGGACGTGCACGAGCAACCTGCTCATCCGCCCGAGCAGATTGGCGTGAACCATGTGGCAATGCATCACGTGCGGCTTGAATCGTCGCAGGCTCTTTGCCAGCCGAAAAACCGCCCGAGGATCGGCCACCCCTCGGCGCATGTCCAGGTTCTCCACCTGTATCCCGCTTCCCAGCAATTCCTCGACAAAGGCGGTGGGCGGCAGCATCGAATACACCCGTACGGCCCAGCCTCGGCCGCTCAGCGTTTCGGCCAGCAGTGTCACTTGGGCTTCCGCCCCTCCTCTGGCGAGTCCCGTTGTCAGAATGGCGAGTCTTGGTGGCGGCATCGGTCTTCCCCCGCAACATCAGGTCATCCTCGCGTCGCTCGGCCGGTAGTATTTCCCGTAATGCCCGTAGTAGTAATAGCTGTCACTCATCTCCTGATGAACCTGATTCAGAATGATGCCCATGACATTTGCGCGCAGGCGCGATAGCGTCCCCAATACGGCCGCCACCGCCTTACGGTTCGTTTCCCCCGCGCGCGTCACCACCACCACCCCATCCACCGCTGTCGCCATTTGCAGCGGCTCGGCGAAACCGAGAAGCGGCGGAGCATCCAGAATCACCAGATCATATTCCGGCCCGGCTTCTTCGAGCAGTTCCATCAGTCCGCGCCCTATGAGGTCGGCCGCGCGCCGTGACGGGGGCCCCGCCGGAAGCACGTCCAAATCCGGAATCCCCTCCGGTTTGATCACGGCGTCCTTCCAGCCCATATCTCCCACCAGCACATTCGAAAGCCCGGTCGCCGTCGAGATTCCGAATCTCTTGTGCACACTCGGACGGCGCAGGTCGCCGTCAATCAGCAGCGTCTTGTGATGTTGCTGGGCATGCGTCGCCGCAAGATGCGCGGCGATTGTCGACTTCCCCTCTCCTGGCGATGCGCTCGTCACCAACAAGGACCGCAGCCTCCGGTCGAAGTCGCTTAACAGAATCGAATTGCGCAACGTCCGGATTGCTTCGGCGTATCCGTCCGCATGGCCTGTTGCATTGCTCAGCGCCACCAGCGCCGTCGTCGCGGCGCTGTTCTGCGCCACCGCGCCCAGCCTACCCCTCCAACTCTTCACCACCGGCAAACTGCCGACCACCTCGGTCTTCAGCGTCCGCGAAACCTGTTCGGGATCGCGAATCGTGTTGTCCAGCGCATCGCTCACGATGGCCGTCCCAAAAGCCAGCAGTGTGGAGAATACCAGTGCCAGCGCGATGTTCATTTTGACATTCGGAAAAACCGGCTTGATCGCTGGTCGCGCAGGGTCTGCTATGCGGATCGATGAATTCTGAAAGCTGGCGTTGATCCCGGCCTCTTTGATCTTCCGAACCAGTTCCTCATACAACTTCTTGTCGGCCTCGGCCTCCCGCTTCAGCGCCTGGTACTCAAACGAGCGCGTGTTCAAACGGTCGAATTCCGCTTTCGTTTCCTGAACCGCCTTCTGTAGCATTGCTTCGCGGTCCTTCGACTCCTGGTATTCAATCTCTACACGCTGCATGATGTTTTTCCTCGTCCTTTCATGCTGCCGCTGTACCTCCGCCAAATATGCCGCTGCCTTGCGATGTTCCGGATGAGCTGCCCCATACTGCGCCTTCACCTGGCTGAACCGTTCCTGCGCCTCGTTGAGCTTCTCCGTCAACCGGCGCAGTGGCTCGCCCTGACCCGATACTTGCGCCGCCTCGAGCGAACCGCTCCGCACCGACGCGAACGCCGCTTCCTTGCGCACCCGGTCTGCCTGCGCATTGGTGTACTCCGTGTTCAGTTGCAGCAGCCGCGAAGAGAGGATGTTCGTCTTCTCCTCCGGGCTGATGACGTTCAGTTCGCGCTCGAACTGAATCAATGCCGCGCTCGAGCGCTCCATTTTGGCGCGCAACTCCTCGAGTTGCTTCTCCATGAAGCTGGTGAGACTCGCCGAAGCCCGGTAGCGAATGTTGTAGGTGTGCTCCAGGTACGATTGCGCGATCGCGTTCGCAACCTCGGCAGCCAGTTGCGGATCAGGCGAGCGGTAGCTGATCAATAGCAGGTACGTATTGCTCGGACGATTCACCTTCAACCGCCTCAGGTACACCGGCGCCTGCGCCGCGTTCGGATATCGTTCCGTCTCTTCCCTGTCCTTGTTTTCCAGCGCCAGCAGGTTGAACTTCTGCGCCACCGGCCGCAGAACACTGTCCGACTGCACCAGCTTGATCTGCGTCGCCAAAAACTGGTCGGAATCCATTGCCGTCGGAGACCGCATCGCCTCCTGCCCCACCACGGCATTTGGACTTTGGCGATCAATATCCACCGTTGCCGTCGACTCGAAAATCGGCGTGATGCGGTTCGATACCACAGCCGTCGCCAGTACCGAGGCCGCCATGAATGCAAGAATCCTCCAGCGATGGCGTTTGAACACCCACAGGTAGTGGGAGAGGGGAACCCCGGCGTCCTCCTGCTCCATCTCCGGGACGGAGTTCAACGAGCCGTATGGCGATGCGGTGTAGGCCGCCAGGTGTGTGCCCTCGCCGGCCACAACTATCTCTTTGTCAGTTCTCTCGTAAGACATGGAACAAATCCTTTAACCGTTTGGCTGTGATCGCGGCCTCTTAGCGGCGCCAGATCAGAATTCCGCTCGCTGTGGAGCTCCCGAATCCCGCCAGCCTCTCGAGCGTTGTAACAGTGAGCCTTCTCCCCTTGTTGTCCGGTATGTAGAGAATGTCGTTAGCCTGCAAGGGAACATCCGCTGCCTTGCGATCCATGATCTTCTGAATCTCAATCGGAATTTCGTTCTTCCCGTTGCCCCCTGCTTCCCTCCGGTAGATGTAGCCCACCTTCGCCGAAAACGGCATCAGCCCCTCGGAAAGCGCCAGGATCTTCAGTACGCTGGTCCCAGCCGCATCATGAACGGGAAATGCGCCCGGATGCCTCACATTGCCCGCCACAAACACCTTGCCCACTTCCGGGACTCGAATCTGCTCCCCTCCAAACAGCCGGACGTTCAACTCCGGATCGGCTTCGTCGATCAGGCCGCCCACCAGGATCCGCTGCGTCAACGTCGCCTGTCCCCCCGCATCCGCCGGTTGCGCCCGGCTCACCAGAATCTCGGGCCCCGCATCCGGCGTCAGTCCCTCGGCCTTCGCAATCGCATCTAACAGCGTCGTCGGCCCGACTGCTTGAAACGTAATCGGCTTGCGTACCGCCCCCGCAACATTGATCGGGCGGCTGTGATACTCCACCATCGTCACCGTCACGATCGGCTCCACCAGAATCTGCTCTTCCCGTAAGGAGCCGGCGATGGCTGTCTCCAGTTCCGCAGGCATCAACCCATCCGCCTTCAAACGTTGCCTCACCATCGGCAGCCGGATCATGCCGTCCGCGCTCACGCGAATCGTGCGTGTCAATTCCGGAGCGTCATAAACAGACACTGCGATGAGATCGTTTGGCCCGATCTTCTGCGCCGGCAGATTGGCTCCGCCCACTTCAATCGGTAGGTTACCGCGTACCGCCGTTGTCTGCCCCGCGCTCGTAAGCGCCCATAAAACCAGCAGAATGAAGCCTTTCATGATTGCGTATCCCCCGCGCTGACTCCTGTCGCAGACGCTTTCTCTGTCCCGCTGTCCCGCACCAACCCTTGAATCATGTTCATCAGTTCTCCGACGCGGGATTCCAGATCGTAGACTTTTTGATCGATTTGGTTCGCTCTCACCTCTCCGCCCCTCTCTCCTGTTTCGTTCGAATCAAGCCCTGTGGCGACGCTGCGCATCACCGCGGCTCGGGCGAAATCGGATAAGCTGCGTGCCCCCGTCAGAGCGCAGCTCGCGCGGAGTTTTTCAAACTCCTCTTCGCTCAATCGGAAATTGACAAGTCGGTTTCTCGGTTTGATTACTGGCATGGTTCATAGACCCGTCGCTTGGATTCGCAAGCCCCCGTTCCAGCGGGAACCCGCCTGCTTCATTGCACGAGCTACTCCAAACACCCAACAAGACCGAAAAAATCCCGCAAGACCTTGAAAGAAAAGAAACATTTGCCCAACTAACGGCGTGGTAAAGCATGGCGCCGCTCCTACCCTTCCCGCTTTGGAACCCTCATTGAAACAAACATCCCAACCGCCGTATCGAGTTGACAATCACCTCTCCCATCTCTGACGCCCCGCCACCTTCTTCCCGCGCTCCCCGCCTGCGCTATAATGAGGTTGTACTATTGGATAGGAGCAAGTGGGCGCAAGCCCACTTTTTTATTCTCAAGTCATGGTCTCCATCACGAAACAGACCGTCCAGGCGAAGGTTGCTGAAATCGCCAACCGTGTTGGTGCGTCTGAAGGTATCGAGATTGTAGAAGTGGAAATCCTGGGAGGCGGGAACAGTCGCGTGGTTCGCATCTACATTGATAAGCCTGCCGGCGTCTCGCACGCCGATTGCGAACTTGTCTCCCAGCAGGTCGGAACCATTCTCGACGTCGAGGATACCATCCCGGGCGGAAGGTATACGCTTGAGGTTTCCTCTCCCGGCGTCGAGCGCAAGTTGAAGTCAATACAAGATTTTGAGCGATTCGCCGGCAAGAAGGTCAAGGTCTTGCTGCGCTCGCCCGTCGAAAACCAGCGCAAATGGGAGGGAACGCTCACAGGCGTGTCCGGGGGCCTCGTCAGCATCGAGCCTTCCCCGGGCAAACTCATCCAGTTCGCCCTCGATCAGGTGGAAAAAGCCAACCTGAAGTTCGAGTGGTAACCTCCCGCTCCCGCGAATAATCCTAAGAGGGACCAGAAAAGAAGGAGTCACGGTTTGGATACGATCTTTCAGTCTATCGAGCTGTTGAGCAAGGAAAAGGGCATCGATCCGCAAATCGTCTTTGACGCGGTGAAGGACGCCATGCTG